>NZ_JCAUAN010000011.1:0-192811 GCF_059691975.1 Paenibacillus sp. J22FR5
CCCCTTCATACTCCAGTAACTTCACCCTTTCTCGCTACTCCACCAATTCCAGCTAAACACTAGTCACTTTGACAAGCTAATTTCTGCGAACCCACACACTCCAGCAACAGCAAAACAGCACCTACCCCCAACCCAAACAAACCAAAAACCCGCAGGCAAAATGCCCGCGGGTCCTTTCCTACACCTTAAATTTCTGCAGCGAAATTTGCAACTTCTCCGCCAGTCCTGCTAAGGACTTCGCGGAATTCTCGATTTCCTCCGTGGTCGACATTTGCTGCTGACTCGCAGCGGATGTCTCTTGACTGACGGAAATTCCCGTCTCCGATACGGAGCTAACAATGCGCATCACTTGCTCGATGCGCAAGTTCGCATCAACGAGCTGGTGAATATTCCGATTTACATCTTCCACTTTCGTATTTACCTTCTCGACGGAAGTCTCGATATGTACGAATGATTCCTGTGCTTCCTCTGAAATCGTCAATCCCTCTTGCACTTTGCCAGCTCCCGTATGCATAGAGCTAACCGCTTGATTGATCTGTCTTTGGATCGTGGATACAAGATCCGTAATGTTTCGCGCTGATGTGGACGACTGCTCAGCAAGCTTACGTACTTCCCCAGCGACAACCGCGAAGCCACGTCCAGCTTCCCCAGCACGTGCTGCTTCAATCGCAGCGTTCAAAGAAAGCAGATTCGTCTGCGTAGAAATCTCGTTAATAACATTGACGATTTCACCGATTTTGTGTGCATTTTTACCCAGAGCTTCGATAACCACATTTACATCACGGACCGCGTCTGAGATCTCCGACATTTGGCCCGCGATTGACAGTACGGATTGCTTACCGTTCTGTGCTGCTCGCGTTGCTTGAGTCACGAGAGTGGCAACCACTTGTGCTGACTCATCAATTTGCTTCGTACTCGTAAGCATAAGACCAACTGCCTCATTCGCTTGTGTCACACCAGCAAATTGCTTATCAAAATCTTCCGACAGCTGCTGACTGGAAGTGGCCACCTGCTTAGCTGCCAAAGAACTTTGCTCCGAGCTCGCCAGAAGCTCTTCCGAACTTGCAGAAAGCGTCAACGCATTATCCGCAATCTGCATAACTAAGCTGCGCAGGCTCTCCGTCATGACGTTAAAGGAATTCGTTAGTTTGCCGACCTCATCGTCATACGGGTAATCTCCTTTAACGGCCAGATCACCATCAGCTGCTTTCTCCATGTGTTCTTGGAGTTTGCGAATGGGTGTTGAAATGATCATATTCAGCGTTAATGCGCCCACCGTCATCACAACAATCGCGATGATGATCGTTAGGATAATGACCACATGTGAGGTCGCCGAATCCGAACTGCTTGATTTCTGGAATTGTTCAGCTGCGGATTCTTTGAGCCCAACAAGTTTATCTAACGCTTCTACGGTTTTATCTCCTTGGGGTGAAACCTCGTTGTTATACACTTGGTAAGCCACTTGATTATTTTGAGTCGCTTGATCTATTGTTTTTGCAACGACTTCACGATGCTTCAGATTCAGCTCTTCGAAGCTTTTGAAAGCCGCCAACTCTTCCTCATTTAAAGCAATGCCAGCAATTTTCGCAACCAAATCTTTATTTGTACCCGTATTCTCATCTAACTTTGCCTTAAGCTTAGCCTTATATTTAACATCCGTGGAAAGCATCATTTCAAGCAAATTAGATTCGGTTTCATTAAAATTTGTTTTTAATTGATTAATCCATTTGACAGATAGCAGACTTTCCTCGTACATTCTAGTAGAATTACTAGACATCTTGTCCATATAATGATAGCCAGTAATACCTACAATTAACAGAAATAAGATGGCTATCGCATTCATCAACAACAATTTAAAACGTAATTTAAGATTCCGAAGGATGGACAGGTTGACGTTCGGTATTCCCGTACTACTCATGCTGTTTAATTTCGATTTGAATTTCAAAGTTTCCCATTCTCCCCCCCGAGTGTAAATCACAACCAGCGTTTTCAATGTCATAAAACCTAACATTAAAAATATTTAATTTACCTATGGTTTATTTTACAAAACAGTGCCCCTTCTGTAAAGAAAAATTACCCTTAAACCTTAATACAGTAATCCTTTCATATACCAAACACACTTCCACTTCAAAGAAAAGATAAGGGGCAAATACCTATGGAATCAATCGGAATTATAGTGAACCCGCTTTCAGGTAATGGCAGGGGATCTGACATCTGGGGAGAAATCCAATCCTATCTTCAATCACATCGTATCTCTTATCTAGCAAAACTTACGACCAAAGCAGGTGAAGCCACGCAACACGCTATTACGCTTATTCAAGAGCATCACATCAACCAGATTATTATTATCGGCGGTGATGGTACCATTCATGAGGTAGCAGGTGGTGTTTGGCAACTTCGTAACAAGGGTAAATCCTGCCCCATAGCGGTTATCCCAGCGGGCACAGGCAACGATTTTGCCAAAGCCTACGGCATTCCCACGCATCCCATTGAAGCCCTTCAAATCGCTTTACGTGCACACAACACCATACAAATTGACCTCCTGCATGCGATCCACAACCAAGTAGCTGTGAATAGCATCGGTGCCGGCTTTGACGGAATGGTGGCCAAAATTACGAACGAAGCCAGTTACAAAAAGCTTTTAAACCGTCTAAGACTAGGCAAGCTATCTTATTTACTTTCAATTCTCCGTGTGTTCGTTACCTACCAGCCTTCCACAGCTTGGTTAGAAGTAGATGGCAGCGAATATGAGCTTCCCAACATGTGGCTGGCAGCTGTAGCAAACATCCCTTTTTACGGAGGTTCGATTCAAATTTGTCCGACTGCTAGTCCATACGACGGGAAAGCAGATGTCGTTGTGATTCAAAGTAAAAGCCGCTTCCGCCTCTTACCGGTTCTTCTCACGGTGTATCAAGGAAAGCATACGAAGCATCCTGCCGTTTCCTTTTATCAAGGTAAATCCATTTCCATTCGGACTGAGAAACCCTTGCTTGTCCAAGCGGATGGAGAGTTTGCCGGCTCCACACCACTACAAATCGAGATCGTTCCTGCTGCCATATCCGTTATCCGGTCAACACCCACAGCTTAAGCTATGGGTGTATCTCCCTCTCTATTCCCATCATTACTTGTCAAAGCCCATTGTTTCAGTGTCACATAATCAATCTTCCCGCTCCCCAGAAGCGGCAGCTTCTCGAGATATCGCAGCTCAGATGGCATATAGATCCCAGGCTGACCTTGTTTTCTCATCAACTCACGCAGCGCTTCAAGAGGATTCACCTTACTGGTATGGAACACGATGATTCGCTCGCCCTTTCGTCGATCTGGCACATGTATAGCAGCGCATACCGCCGGCGCCTCCAAACTTCCCGATACGAGCTCCTCCACCATGAGAAGTGATACTTTTTCGCCGCCAATTTTAGCAAAAGACTGCAACCGTGCTTGTATGAATAGATACCCTTGATCATCCAAAGTAACAATATCGCCTGTGCTATACCATTCTGGAGAAGGCACAAATCCCTGACTATGAATCAAATACCCTTTCATAACATTCGGGCCCCTGACGAGTAAATGACCGCCTGTCGTAATACCTTCCACTTCTTCCACAATGGCGTCTATGCCCGGCAATAATTTCCCAACTGAACCTTTCCTCGTATTCATCGGTGTGTTCAGTGAAATAACGGGTGTTGTTTCCGTCGTTCCATAGCCCTCTAAAATCCGGATCCCGAATTTATCTTGCCATGCTTGGCGAACCTCTTCCTTCAACCGTTCAGCACCCGCTACAACATATCGCAACGAATGGGCAAAATCATAAGGATGCGCCGTTCTCGCATATGCCCCCAGAAACGTTGACGTACCGAATAGAATCGTAATATTCCGATCATAAACGAGCTCTGGAATGACTTTATAATGCAGGGGATTGGGATATAAAACCAGCTTCATCCCCGTAAGAATCGGGAGCATCGTGCCCGCCGTCAATCCGAACGAATGAAACATGGGCATGCTGCCTAAGACAATATCCGAACTATTAAAAGCAATGACAAGCCTCGCCTGCTGAATATTGGCACATATATTACGATGCGCGAGCACGACACCCTTCGGTTTACTTTCACTGCCTGAGGTGTAGAGGATGACCTCGTTGTGACCTGGACCCACAGGTCCTTTTCTTTTCATCATAAAATCGAGCAAGCCAGTAACCTTTTCCTTCAAGGTTAACGCTTCCTTCACATCTTCGAGATAAATAACCTTATAGAAAATGCTAGCTCCTTGGATAAAATCCAAAAGACCCGCCTTCTCAATAAATACCTTGGAGGTTAACACGGTCTTTACATCAGCCGTTTCACAAGCGTCCATCATGGCCTGCTTACCCGCAGAGTAATTCAATATTGCTGGAGTCACACCTAATCGGTATAGCGAAAATAACGTCACTACATGACCCGCGGCGTTTGGCAGCAGTACAGCTACCCGCTTCTGCCCTCCAAGAAGCGTCCCCAAACGAACCGCCAACGTATAGCTAGTCAACAGCAGCTTGCGATACGTCAAAGACGATTGACTCACGACATCCTCACAAATGATCGTGGATTGACCGTGCTTTCGGGCTGCCATTAGCAGCTCGTTGAATAAATTATGCTCGGGCTGGAGCCGGCTTTCCAACAGATGTCTCAGCAGCTTATTTCGGATGGCTTCCGTCGCCTGTTCCTTTTGAACTTTTTTCGAGAAGCGCTCATCCCCCGCTGGCATTTGAAAAGCTTCACCGAATGCGATCTGTACCGGAGGAAACCAACGCTGCTTTAATTTCCCTCGCATATAAGAAAACTTCGAATGCTCCAACCCCTGAATGGCGATTGGCACGATCCGTGCCTGGGCTCGGAGCGCAAGGTACCCGATGCCACCGTATATTTTCATCATGCCACCTGTCGTCGTGATTCGTCCTTCTGGAAAAATAACGAGCGGTGTTCCCCCATGTATTGTTTTCAGCATTTTACGAACAGCATAGGGATTCGTTGGATCCACCGCAATATGTGCCCTGAAAAGGAGCACCCAAGCGAATCGCTTGGCAATGTTCGTATTCACAACAAATGCCGCATCCTTAGGCAAAATCAATGCGAGAAACACCGCATCCAGCAACGATACGTGATTTGGGATGAGTACTGTTTTACCTGTCATAACCAGATTCTCCATGCCTGTCACTTTCACCTTACAAACGGCTAACACAAACAGACGCAAGCACGAAAGTAAAAGCCTTACTAGCGTAACAAACATCCATTTGATCAAGGTAATTCCCCCTATTGGAATCTCATCCGAGTCTGTCAATAGTTCATTGTATGCGTGAAATAAAAATAAGACCTCAGCATCTATATGCATCGGTCTAATTTCGTTTATCTATGTGTTTAGATACGCTTTCAATCTACCAGGGTAATCCGTAATAATGCCGGAAACACCCGCTTCAATCATGCATTTATAATCGGATAACTCATTCACCGTATAGGGATAAACACGAAGTCCCGCAGCCGTTGCAGCAGCAATATCCTCCGGTTCAATACAATGATGGTGCGGATGCAAGGAACACACGTCAACCGCCAATTTCTTGGCATAACCGGGATGGTCAATAAGATTAGCATTGTATAACAGGCCTACTTGAAGCTCAGGCTCTGCCCTTTTTAACCGTTGAATAACCTTATGATCAAAAGAGGAGACAACGACATCTTCATACCGATTGGCCTCACGCAAAAAAGTAATCAGTGCTTGCTCCATGTGACCCTTATAGGCATGCTTGACTTCCACATTCATGAGAATCCCTCGGGGGATCATCTCGAACACTTCGCTAAGAAGCGGAATATGCTCACCTTGAAACCTTTCTGAGAACCAGCCACCAGCATCCAACTTCTGTATCTCTTCCCACGTATGTTGATAAATGCGACCAGAACCATTCGTCGTTCTTTCTAGCGATGCATCGTGACATACGACGATTTCACCGTCTTTCGTAATATGTACATCTAGTTCAACACCTTGCGCCCCTTGCTCAAGGGCCAATGCAAATGAAGACAATGTATTCTCTGGTGCCTCCCCAGCCGCGCCGCGGTGGCCAATGATGATCGGTTTCGGTGTATTCATGTTCAACGCTCCCCACGTAATGGCATGACTTCCTAACCAAATTATAGTACCAGCCATTTCAAGACGTCAATTGCCGACGTAGCTCGTACTACCCGTTAAATGAAAAGAGTCCCGTAGAGCGGCTTTGCAGCCATACTCTCGGGACTTTTATCTAAAGGTAGTAGAAACCGTAATTAATTTACAGATTATTTGCCAAGCTGATGAATCGGGTGTCCAAGCGCACCTTCAGCGGCATCCATGATCATTTCTGTCAATGTTGGATGTGCGTGAATGGTAAGTGCGATATCTTCCAGATTAGCGCCCATCTCAACTGCTAGAGCAAGCTCACCGATCAAGTTAGAAGCTTCTGGACCTACGATTTGCCCTCCAAGCAGTTGGCCTGTTTCTTTGTCGCCAACAAGCTTCACGAAGCCTTGAGCCGCATTCAAAGAATTTGCACGTCCGTTAGCCGCATAAGGGAATTTACCAATGGTAACATTGATTCCTTGCGCTTTGGCTTCGGTTTCGCTTAGACCTACGCCAGCAATTTCTGGATCGGAGAATACAACAGCCGGCATAGCTTTGTAATCTACGATACTTGCGTGACCAGCAATGGCTTCTGCCGCCACTTTTGCTTCATAGGAAGCTTTGTGCGCCAAGGAAAGACCAGGAACCACATCACCAATTGCGAAAATGTGAGGAATGCTCGTTCTACCTTGGTTATCGACTTCGATCAGACCGCGATCTGTCATTTTCAAGTTAATCAGGTCAAGACCAAGCTCGCCATCTGTGTTCGGACGACGTCCTACAGTTACAAGAACGTAATCTGCAGTGACTTGTTTCTCTTCGCCTTTCACTGTGAACGTAACCGTAACATCGTTGTCTGTTTTCGTACAGGATTGCGCTAACGCTTCGGTATGAACATCAACGCCAACTTTCTCTAAGTTCTTAGCAACAAGCTTCGTCAATTCTTTCTCGAAGCCTGGAAGCACGTGATCAGAGCCTTCCAATACAGTCACTTTTGTTCCGAATTTCGCGTACGTTTGACCAAGCTCGATCCCGATGTAGCCACCGCCGATGACGACCATGCTTTTCGGGATTTCAGGCAAGTTCAACGCTTCTGTCGAAGAGATGATTCTTCCACCGTAAGGGAAAGCTTTCAGCTCAATCGGACGGGAGCCCGTTGCGATAATACAGTGTTTGAAGCGGTAACGCGGTGCTTCTGCATCATTGAACACACGTGCTTCGTGCTCGTTGATAAACATGGCTTCACCTTGGAACGTTTGGATCTTGTTGCCTTTGAGCAAGCCGCTAACGCCGCCTGTTTGTTTGGCAACAATGCTGTTTTTCCAAGCTTGTACCTTCGCAAAGTCCACTTTCACGTTCTCTACGGAGATCCCGATGCTGTCCGCATGTTGAGCATGCTCATACGTATGCGCTGCAGAGATCAAAGCTTTGGATGGGATACAGCCGCGGTTCAAACACACGCCGCCCCAAGCGTCTTTATCAACAATAAGAACGCTTTGTCCTAGTTGAGCAGCCCGGATGGCGGCTACGTAACCGCCAGGGCCTGCGCCGATGACCAACAAATCAATATCTAAAGAAGCATCTCCTACAACCATGCTGTTACACCTCCAAGACGAGAAGCTCTGGATCAGCCAGAAGCTGTTTGATGTAGTTCAAGAAGCTTTGTGCTGTCGCTCCATCAACGATACGGTGATCGAAGCTTAAGGAAAGCGCCATTACGTGTGCTGCAACGATTTGACCGTTTTTCACAACTGGCTTCTCTGTGATACGGCCTGCACCTAGGATTGCAACTTCAGGGAAGTTGATAACCGGTGTGAAGAACATACCGCCAACGGAACCAATGTTCGTGATGGAGATTGTGCTGCCTTTCAACTCATTCGCTGCCAATTTGCCATCGCGTCCGCGAAGAGCCAAATCTTTGATCGAAGAAGCGATCGACCATACGTTTTTACGGTCAGCATCATGGATAACAGGAACGAGCAAGCCGTTTTCTGTATCTGTTGCGATCCCGATGTTGTAGTACTTTTTGTAGACGATTTCTTGCTTCTCTTCGTCGATCATTGCGTTCATGACCGGGAATTGACGGCAAGCGGCTACCAACGCCTTCACGATGAAAGGAAGGTACGTCAATTTCACGCCTTTTTTCTCTGCGAGCGGCTTCGTACGCTCGCGAAGAGCGACAAGTGCCGACACGTCGATCTCGTCCATCAATGTCACGTGCGGAGCCGTGTATACGGATTTCACCATCGCGTTCGCGATGATTTTACGGATGCCTTTGAACGGAATCCGTTCTTCGACGCGATCGCCAACGACAACCTGCTGCGCTACTGCAGGTGTAGTTGTTTCAGCTGCAGCTACTGCAGCTGCTTCTGTCGCTGCCGGAGCAGCTGCGCCAGCTCCTGTAAAGCCTAGCACGTCCTCGCGTGTTACGCGGCCGTGCTTCCCTGTAGGCGTCACCTCTGCGAGTGTGATGCCTTTCTCTCTTGCCAGCTTGCGCACGCTAGGCGTCGCAAGCACTTCGCGGCCCGCGCCACCCGTTGGCGCGGCTACCGGTGCTGCTGCAGCGACTACTGGCGCTGCTACCGCTACTGCTGCTGGAGCTGCAGCAGGTGTTGCTACAGCCACGGCTGGTGCCGCGTGGCTGGAACCGTGATGCATGGAAGCAGCAGGCATCTCGCCTGTCACTTCAATCGTCATAACGAGCTCACCGATCGTGCATACTTGTCCATCTTTGACGGCAACGCTGACGATCTTACCTTCAACAGGACAAGGAACCTCAACGACTGCTTTATCATTTTGTACTTCCATCAGAATCGTTTCGTCAGTTACGGTATCACCCGCTTTAACTAACATTTTCACGATCTCGCCTTCATGTATGCCTTCACCAAGCTCTGGGAACTTGTATTCAAACAATGCCACGTGTACGACCTCCTGTTACCTTCGACTGGGTGAATTAAAATTCAAGTACTTTCTTAATTCCGGCAATAACACTTGCTGGACTTGGCAACCAAGCATCTTCGATTTGTGCGAACGGATAAACAGTATCTGGTGGAGCAATACGCAGAACCGGAGCTTCTAGATGAAGAATCGCTTTTTCGTTAATTTGTGCAATAACTTCTGCTGCTACACCCGATGTTTTTTGCGCTTCTTGTACGATAATCGCGCGGTTCGTTTTCTTAATGGAAGTCACAATGGTATCAATATCAAGTGGAAGAAGTGTACGAAGGTCGATAACTTCGACTTTCACTCCCTCTGTTTTTTCGATCTCTTCCGCAGCCTTCATGGATGTGTGAACCATGGCACCGTAAGTAATGATGGTTACGTCTGAACCTTCTTTAACCACATTCGCTTTACCTAGCTCGACTGTGTATTCACCTTCTGGAACTTCGCCGCGGAATGCACGGTATAAGTTCAAATGCTCCATGAAGAAAACAGGGTCATTATCGCGAATAGCTGCAATCAGAAGCCCTTTCGCATCGTAAGGGTTGGAAGGAACAACAACTTTAATCCCTGGCGTTTGAACAAGCAAACCTTCAAGTGCATCGGTATGAAGCTCAGCCGCTTTTACCCCGCCGCCAAATGGTGTACGGAATACGATTGGGGAGTTATAACGACCGCCGGAACGGTAACGCATACGAGCTGCTTGCACGCAAATTTGGTCAAGTGCTTCGTAAATAAAACCAACGAATTGAATTTCAGCGATTGGGCGGAAGCCTTGCACGCCAAGACCTACCGCAAGTCCACCGATTGCGGACTCAGCAAGAGGCGTATCGAATACGCGCTCTTCGCCGAATTCTTTTTGTAAGCCTTCTGTCGCACGGAACACGCCACCAACATTACCAACGTCTTCGCCGAACAAAATAACATTAGGATCTCTTTCTAATTCTACGCGCATCGCGTCTTTTATCGCTTGAATCATTGTCATTTGTGCCATGACTACTCTGTGCCTCCTAAATGTTTTCGTAAGAAAACTCGCTCCGTAAGCATAATCTTTGTTACAACTTGTTTCAAACGCTTACTCTATTTAAACGATTCTTTTTGTTCTTCCAAATGTGATGGGGTCACTTCGAACATGGAGTCGATCAAACCAGCGACTGTCATTTTCTCTGTTTCTTCTGCTTTTTTGATGTGCTCAGCAACAGTAGCTTTCGCTTCTTCCTTCACTTGAGCCTCTTCTTCTTCGCTCCAAAGACCTTTTTTCGTCAAGAACAAACGCATACGTGTAAGCGGATCTCTTGGCTCCCAATCGGACTCTTCGTCTTTGGTACGGTATTTCGTTGTATCATCCGCCAAGGAATGCGGACGGAAACGGTATGTCAACGCTTCGATCAACGTAGCGCCTTCGCCTCTGCGTCCTCTTTCAGCAGCTTCAGTAACCGCTTGAACGACAGCTAGAACGTCCATGCCGTCTACTTGCACGCCTTTGATACCCGCAGCAACGGATTTATGTGCAACAGAAAGTGCTCCTGTTTGTTTCGAATATGGCGTTGTAATCGCGTATCCATTGTTTTGTACAAAGTAAATGACAGGCAACTTGAAAGCACCTGCAAAGTTCATACCTTCGTAGAAATCGCCTTCGGAGCTTCCACCATCACCTGTGTAAGTAATAGCTACACGCGGTTGGTTGCGCTTTTTGAAAGCCATTGCTACGCCAGTTGCGTGAAGAATTTGTGCGCCAATAATAATTTGGGGCATAAGTACATGAACATCTTGCGGAATTTGTCCGCCATGTTGATGACCGCGGGAATACAAGAATGCTTGATATAGCGGAAGACCGTGCCAAACCAATTGCGGCATATCGCGGTAACCTGGGCAAATGAAATCATCTTTATTCAAGGCAAATTCGCTGCCAATCATGGATGCTTCTTGACCAGAAACTGGCGCATAGAAACCAAGACGGCCTTGACGACCTAGATTGACTGCTCTTTCATCCCATACGCGTGTGAATACCATTCTTCTCATTAATTCTTTTAATTGTTCATCGCTAAGCTTAGGCATTTTATCGGGATTAACGACCGTGCCGTCTGGAGCAAGAACCTGCAATGGCTCAACCTTTTCTGTGGTCACTTCATAATTTGCTTGGCTGACAAGTGGCTTACTCATACCATTTCACCTCTTATATGATTTTGGTGCCTACTATCTGGACTTCTGTTATAGTATTATTATAATCCTGTTTTGGTGAATTGTACACCAGCAACGACGGGGTATCTCACCTTTTTTACCGTTAATGAATAGTACAGTTCCCGAAAATATATAATACAGTTTATAGGGAAACAACAACTGCTATAATACACCTAACCCTAATAAAAAGGAGATCCACGATGTCAGATGACTCCCGCTTGTATAAGCGTACTATTGTAAAAGACGAAGTAACCTCGAACCTGCTCGGAGAAAATCGCCCCCTGCGGATCTATCTCCCCCCTGGCTATAACGAACTGCTCTCCTATCCGGTTATTTACTGTCAGGATGGTGAAGAGTTCTTTAATTTCGGTCGGATTGCTACAACCCTTACAAGGTTGATACTAGATGAGGATCTGGAACCTGCCATTGTTGTAGGTGTCGACGTGAATATCACGAATCGAACATCCGAATACGCTCCTGAAGGGGAACGTCACGATTCCTACTGTCAATTCTTCGCAGAAGAGCTTCTCCCATATGTAGAAGGCCGTTATCCGGTCCGTACAGAGCGATCAGAACGTATCCTTGCAGGCGATTCTCTTGGAGGAACAGTTTCCGTGCATCTCGCCTTAGATTATCCTAGCCTTTTTTGCCGAGTTATATCCTTGTCTGGCGCATTTTTCGACATTACTCGCGAAAGAATTAAGCAAGAGGATGACTTATCCTGGTTAGAGATCTATATGCTGATTGGGACAGATGAAACAGACGTTACGACGGAGCGCGGCACCTTTGATTTCGTTAGAGAAAACAGACTGACACACACTTTTTTGCAAGACAAAAATGCCGTGCTTCACTATATAGAGAAACCCGGCAAACATATATGGGGCTTTTGGCAAATTGAGCTTCCAGCGGCGCTTCATTATTTTTTGGGATAAGTGGAAAATGGGATCATCGCTATCATCACTAGGTGATGCCATAGCGTTCCCTCATCAGCGCGACCATGTCGCCAATCTGCGATTCATCCGGATAACTAGGGATATCTGCTGCTTGAGCAATTTGTATTCCTCTACTCCTCATAACCTCAAGTAATTGCTCAACAAACATTTCGGCTGTAAGCGGTACGTGCAAGCATTGGGCTAAGCTCGACATGCGTTCCTGCTCGACAATCGGGTAATCCTTCCCGGAGGCTGATTCTGCGGCACGCTCATAAAACCCGCGCGCTAAAGCAGCCTTCTCCTCCCCTCGCCCTTCTACGATTAGAAAAGCTTGAATAGATATGGCGAGCTGTTGTCTACGCTGTGCAATCCCGCAAAATTTACGCCCACCGATGCTCAAATCGAATTCGCCTGGGCAAAATGAGCCAATGATTTCACCTTGATCTATTTGATCCGTTATGGAAGCCATCACATCTCTTATCACACCCACCATGAGGTCGAAATCCTTGCGATGCTCCATATCTCCGGACTCTTTCGGGAGAAGCAAGGAAATGTTAATGACTCCTGCGTCTAATGGCACTGCAGCTCCGCCTGAGTTACGTACAGCAGTGTCGTAGCCCTGGCTTCTCAGCCATTCATTCGCTTTCACTGCACCAGGGAGCCGGCTATCTCGCAGCCCCATGA
Source organism: Paenibacillus sp. J22FR5 (assembly GCF_059691975.1). Lineage (NCBI taxonomy): Bacteria > Bacillati > Bacillota > Bacilli > Caryophanales > Paenibacillaceae > Paenibacillus > Paenibacillus sp. J22FR5. Next base: position 12,855 of record NZ_JCAUAN010000011.1, read on the forward strand.
CGAACGCACGCGGGTGCCGCCAAATATGTAGTACGGGAGGTGCTCCATGCCCAATTACACGGCACAAAAGCTCCTCTAGTGCAAATGCGTATAAAATCGGTTTATGTCCAGTATCTTTGGAACGATCAAGAATTCGTAAAGTTGAAGGCAGTTGGGTCGCCATAATTGAGGTCTCCTAAATATGCAATAGTAGGTATCAACAACAAGATAGGCCATACAAGCCTAACCTACATCATACCTTTTATTTGCTGTTTGGCAACCCTTGGCTGGCCAAAATATCCATGATCCCTTTAAACAAAGGGATGGCTTTGTTACTTTCAGTAGGGTCCGTATTCTTAATGACAACCGATACAGCATACTGAGGCGTATCTACGGGGCCGTAGCCAATGAACCATTGATTAACTTTCTCTTGCTTCCCATTTTGAATTTGCGCGGTCCCAGACTTACCCGCCAGCTTCCACTTCGCTCCTAAAAGACTTTGACCTGTACCTTCTGTGACAACTTCCCTCATCCAGTTAAGGAGTGTCCGACTTGTTGCTGCGGATATTTTGCCTGCTTCTGAAGCGAGGGCTTTAACAGGAAATGTCTCCATTTCACGACCAGTTTGATAGCGGATTTCTTGCACAACCCGGGGAGCGTATCCCTTTCCATCATGCAACAACGTCACAACCATATTCGACGCTTGTAAAGGAGTCATCCTCACATCCCTTTGGCCAATCGCCGTTTGCATCAGAACGCCTTCATCATTCTCCGGGGTATGTGCAGCAAACAACTGCCCTGTCTCCTCGGAATCAAATTGTGCAAAAACATCTCTGGTATCTGTTTTACCAGTCCAGCCAACTTCATTTAACACGCCAAGTTTATTCGCGTATTGTTCTAATTGAGAGGCCGTTAGTCGCTGCATGACATTCGCAAATACTATATTGCACGATTGCGCATATCCCTCTTCCAACGTTAAAGGTCCGTGCCCCTCTTTGCGCCAGCATGTAAAGCCATACTTGCCAAGCGCCCCTTCACAATCAAATGTCTCCGTGGGACTTACAACCTTTTCATCCAATGCGGCTGCTGCGACGATTGTTTTAAATATCGAACCGGGTGCCGTCGCTTTGAGTGCATAATTACTCCAATTATTGCTGGCCAAATCCACCTGTAAAGGATTATAGTTTGGCCGACTTGCCATGGCAATCACATCTCCATGCGATGCTTCCTGCACGACGGCTGCTCCTTCACGAATACCCAACTTATCCATTAAAGCTTCTATTTGCTGCTGCACGCGGCTATCTAAGGTTGTAATTAATTTCACAGGATAGAACGAGTTATCGGGAGCAATCATCCGAGCATCCAATCCGGCTAGTGGTCTTTTCCCCGCATCTGTGAAATAAGAAATCGAGGTTTCACCTACACCGCGAAGCCATGCATCGAATGACTTTTCCAAGCCCGCGCCCCCAATTTTCGACGTAAGCTCCACTCTGCCTTTTTCCAGATCCGAGCTGTATATTTGCATCACACGATCCGGATTTTGCCCGATAAAACCAACCAACTGCCGCGCCGTCATACCAGTAGGATAGCGGTCCTCCATCTCGGCAACTTTCACATTCAGCAAACCGAGGGCATCAATCCCTTTCACTTGTTGATCGCTTAAAGGAATTGCCTTTCCCCCATCTTGCGTTCCCCACACTTGCGGTTCTTTCAAATTTCGGGCAAATGAAACCCAACGGTCCTTCGTGGTCTGCAAAATATTGGCTAGCTGACTCACTTCCAGTTGATTCATTGTGTATTCGCTGTTGATCGGGAATGCAACTAACCCTTTCACAATTTTCCCAGTCAACGACTCTAGATTCCGATCCAAAATTTCACCTCTGCCGCTTTCCAAGACAAGCGCGCGTTGTCGCTGAATCACGGAATTTTTCACTAGATTGATTCCTCTTGATGAATAGCTTTCAGTGGCAGCGATTTGGATCCAGAATAGCTTGCCAAAAATACCAAGAAATAAGAGCAAAATCAAAAAGAGCATCAAAAACATGCGTCTTTTTTCAATCGATGATAATTGATTATCACTCATCTTACGAACCCCTTTTAAATATCCCAAATGACCTCATTGCATTCAGTATCGGCATTCTGATAACACCGCAAACCGCTTCAACTACGTGAAAACACAAAAAATCCACCCTCCTAAAGGAGAGTGGATGTGAGAACTCGTCTTATACTTCGAATTTGGATAATGTATCGGTCAGTGATTTGGACAGTAGATCCAGCTTGTCCGACAATTTCACCAAACCATCACTAATGCTCAGCTGTTCGGAGCTTAGGGAAGCAACTTCCTCGGAAGTAGCAAGCGATTCCTCAGCAACTGCACTGACATTCGTCATGGCATCAGACAGAACCACTTGTGATTGTTCAAGCGTAGAAATGGAATCACTAACGGTGCTCAACTGAACAATGAAGCCACCCATATGATTCGTAACTTGTTTGAAAATCGTATCTGCTTCTTTAACAGCCAAAATTTGCTCTTGGAAAATTGGAGTTGCTGTTGAAAGCACTTTTACCGTCTCATCGATTTCTCGTTGAATCGTTTCTGTGATTTGACCAACCACGTCAATGGATTGCTTAGATTGGTCAGCTAGCTTACGAATCTCATCTGCTACGACCATGAAGCCTTTGCCGGCTGCGCCTGCACGTGCTGCTTCAATTGTGGCATTCAAGGAGAGGATGTTCGTTTGCTTCGTCATGTTATTCAAAACATCTAGAATTTTACGGATCGAACGTGTGCTGTCTTTCAATCGATCTACTTTATCAACCATAGAACGGATCATTTCTTCCGTCAGGTTCGTTTTGGAAATAAGCTCTGACATATACTTCGTTCCAAGCTCACTGGAGGTTTGAACGTCCGCTGCCGCAGTCCCCATCTCGAGATTGGCTTCAATAACTTGCTTCATTTGAATACCGATATGGTGCGTTAGCTCGTTGCCCTTTTCAGACTCTGTCGCTAATCCGCCTGCTCCATTGGAAATCTCGTCAGTCGCGACGGCAATTTCTCTTGCTGCTGTAGCAGTCACCTTGGAGGAATTCGTCAATTCTTGCGCAGTTTCAAATACCGCCTGGGCAGACGTACTCGTATGCTGCACCAACGTCGTAATCTGCTGCATCATCACATCAAAGCTTGCGCCAAGCTGCCCAATCTCATCCTGTGACTTGTAATTGGCGCGAACGGTAAGCTTACCTTTGGCACCTTGCTGCATCAGGTTACGCAGATTAATGAGCGGACTTCCGATCATTCTAGCTACGACATAACCGATGATAATCGCTGCGATGGCCGCAAACAATGCGATAAGGAGCGTGTAATTGAAGATCTTTTTCGCGTCTTTGACAAGCGAGCTAACAGGGATATCACCGACAAGGTTCCAACCTGATACATTTGATTTATAAAAAGCAACCAAATGATCATCCTTCGTAATAAAGGAACCATGCTCTTCTTTAAGCTGATCCTTGGTCAGTTGGATGGTTGAGTCTTTGCCGATCTCAGCCATATCTTTCGTAGCAATGTTCTTGTTTCCTTCATTCGTAATGACGACCTTACTGTCATCACCTAACGACATTCCGCTTAACTCTTTCGTCAAAATGTCCGTGCTAAGTTCTAATACTAGAACGGCTGTTGACGAGTTCGTTAACGTATTACGCATCAGACGGCTAATCGCAAACGTATTCGTAGAGCTGCTAGAGTAACCTTTGGCTTGACTATCCAACCAAGTTACTTTGCCCCCATTTTCTATCGTACGTTTGAACCATTCAGTTGAATTCATATTCTCTGATAATGAACTGCCGCCAGCACCTGTAATGACGATCAACTTACCATCTGGTCGATACAAGTGAAGGGTTTTAATTGCTTTGTTCGAGAAAGTAACTACGTTTAATTTCTCTGTTAATTGACGCGTATTATCTAGTGCTTCGTACGAGGATGGCTCCAATTTCGGAACCTTATCAAGCAGGTCTTGCAGCTCTTTATTCAGCATGATTTGGAGTGAGACATCATCAAACGTCTGATACAGAAAATCTAATTTCTGACCTGCTTGTGTTACCGTTTGTAAACTGGATTCAGATACTTTGTTCTTAATAACATTTTTAGAGACCGAGTACGAAATCATCCCTACCGTAAGAACGAAAAACAGAATACTTACAAAAAACATCAGAAATAACTTCATACCAACTGATTTCACTGGATTTTCGAGCCTAATGTTGCTCCTGTCTTTGTATTGAGATGATTTTCCGTCAGTAGTGTCAACATTTCGACCCCTTCGAACTTGACCAGCTGCTTGAACTACTTTGTTTAAAATAGAGCGGATACCTTGAAGTCCTTTTGTCATTTCGTTCACCACCATTAGTTTCTAATTAACCTTTTTACTTAAAGACTTTTTGAAAAGGTTTACATTCTTTGTCATTGATGAATTTCGACATTCATTTCCAATATCCTCTATAAAACGATCCAAAACAATAAAAAAATGAAGCTTTGTCCAATATAACTCACACTGGAGAAAGCTTCCATGGTACTATTTTCCTGTTTTCTTTCGCATCATATCCCATTTTCTGACAGGATGCGTTGTTTTCAGCTGAACCAGTTGTAACGGATGCCTAGCTGCAGTTAATTCCTGACCCGCTTCATCTAGAATAACGCCAACCGTTTGCTTAAAATGCGTCCCATCGGGACCAAAAAATTCAATTTCTTGGCCTGGCTTGAAATGATTTCGTTGTTGAATGAGGGCTATACCCGTTTCTGCGTTATATCCCATTACCAAACCAACGAAGTCGAACCCGACGACTTTATCTTCCGGTTCAAAAATGTGATCCTCATGACCTGGTGCTTCATAGAAGAATCCATCATTCAAAGGCCGGTTCGCTGCTTTATGAATCTCATCTTGCCAGAGGGGATTCAGCACGAAATGCTCGGGATCCTCGAAATACGCATCAATAGCTTGACGATAGGCGTTCACAACCGTCGCGACATAATGAATACTTTTCATCCTGCCTTCAATTTTGAAACTATCCACTCCCGATTCAATCATATCGGCAATATGGTCAATCATGCTCAGATCTTTAGATCCCATTGTAAAAGCATCATCATCCTCAGCAAACATCGGGAAGTCTGTCGCCAAAGGCGTATCAAGTGGTTGATCTTTCGTAAACAAATCATATTTCCAACGGCACGATTGCGAGCAACCGCCGCGGTTCGAATCGCGATCCGTAAAGTGATTCGACAGAACGCATCGTCCCGAATAAGAGCTGCACATAGCGCCATGAATAAAGGCTTCAATTTCAACATCAACGTGTGCCTTAATTTGATCGATTTCTTGCATGCTAACTTCACGCGCCAAAACCACGCGCTCGATGCCTTGGTCTTTCCAGAATTGAACCGTCTGCCAATTCATAACCGATTGCTGTGTACTTACGTGTACTTCCAATTCAGGAGCAACACGTCTACACGTTTCCATTATAATGGGATCTGCTGCAATAATGGCTGAAATGCCAACCTCCTGCAGTCCTCTCAAGTATTCATCTAAGCCATCAATATCTTCATTATGGGCATATATATTCGTCGCAACGAACACTTTGGCTCCATATTGTTTGGCAAATTCGACCCCTTCGCGCATCTCCTCCTTGGAGAAATTGTCAGCGTTCGAACGCAAACCATACTTCTGTCCACCGATATATACAGCATCTGCGCCATAATGGATCGCAAATTTCAGCTTCTCCAAATTACCTGCTGGAGCTAAAAGCTCCGGCTTATCAAGTCTTACACGCTTACCCCTGGCTTGTGCTTCTACGGCTGTAGTCATCTAGGAGTGCACCTTCTTTCTTCGATCAATAGACCTGTTCTTTATAGAAAAATCCGAAACTCAGCTCACGCTCAGGATCCTGCAGCGCCACAATCGCATCCAGCCATTCCTGCTGGAACTCATAGCCTTCAGGATTAGCGATATAGGCGTCAATCGCTGCTCGATAGCTTTTTACGACCGTTTCATTATACTGAGAGGATTTAAGTAAGCCTTCAATTTTCAAGCTGTCGATATTCCCATCGATGAGCTCCGGCAAATTTTCCAGCATGCAGAAATCCTCAGAACTCATAATATGTGTGCCGTTCTTATCCTCATAGACTGGATAGCGTTGATCACGGCGTTCGTGTTCAATGAGGAATAGTCCGCGCTCCTTCGAACGGTCAGCTTCTACCTTATTCCCCTGATGTTCCATATAATTTTTGACCAGTTCACGCTTAGAGTGATAAATATTCGTAATCCCATGAACTTGAACTTCTACTGCAATCTCAGTCTTTTCTTTAAAAGCCAGCACCTGCTCCATGTTCAGCTCTCTCGCTAACACAACACGAATTGCCCCTTGTTTACCCCAATAATTGGCTGTGGCGTAATTCGTTGATGTCATCTCGGCATTCCAATGCATTGGCAGCGGCTCTGATAACTGTCGTACGGTCATGACGACAGCTGGATCCCCAAAAATAATCGCATCGACACCAGATGACTGTAGGGATGCTAAGTACGCATATAGCCCTTCGAGCGATTCATTATCTAAAATATTGTTAACAGCCACATAAACTTTGGCATCCCGTTCATGCGCCCAAGTGACCGCTTCACCAATCTCACTCAGCTTTACTTCGCCAGGCAGCCGTAATCCATAACGTTCTTCTCCGATAATTACCGCGTCTGCGCCCGCAAGTATCATTTGTTTCAACTCAGCAATCGAACCGCAGCTGATGACTAATTCTGGTTTATTCACTTCCTGCTTACCTACCTTCTGTCTGCTTAATTCAAGCGCCCAGCAGAATCCTAGTTGGACGCCTTCTTACTATTTGCAATATTCTTCTTATGTTCTTCAAAGGTTTCCGCAAACAAATGCCCCTTCGTTCCATCCTTTTTGGTGACATAGAAAACATATTTCGTTTCTTCCGGATAGATCGCCGCCTTAATGGAAGCCAGACTTGGGCTTGCAATCGGACCTGGAGGCAATCCCGTATTCAAATACGTATTATACGGACTTTGGATTTGAAGATCCTTTTCCAATAAACGATCCTTCGATTTATCAAATAAATACTGTACCGTCGCATCGATCTGAAGGGGCATGTTCATTTTCAAGCGGTTCACAATGACACCTGAAACAAGTGCACGTTCATCATCGACAACGACCTCTCGTTCGATCAGCGAAGCAATCGTCAGCATTTGGTGAATGCTTAGATTTCGAGCTTTTAGCTTGTCCTTCCAATCAGACGGAAGCGTCGCAAGCTTTTTGTCTAGTTGATCTAAGGAACGCTCAATGAAATCCTTCTCCGTAGAGCCTTTCTTAAATTCATAGGTTTCAGGGAATATATAACCTTCTAAACGATGCCTTAAATTTTTACTTTCGGGAATCGACGCTGTTGTCTCTTCCTTGAAGCCAGCGGGGTCATCGACTAGTTGAAGGAAAGTCTCTTTCTTCCAAGTGGTTTGTTCACTCATTTTGGCAGCGATTTGCTCAATTGTATAGCCTTCAGGAATCGTGATGCGAACCATTTCTTCCTTCACGACATCTCCCTTGTTTAGCTTATCAATCATTTCAACAAATGTCATGCCCGGCTTCATCGCATACTCGCCAGCTTGAAATTTGGAGCCTTCTTTTTTGAATTTTAAATAATACGTGAAAATGGATGAATTTTTGATGAGTCCCTTGGTTTTTAGTTCGTCAGCGATTTGCACCGAGCTTGAGCCTTGTGGAATGGATACTTGCACTTCCTGATCAGAAGCTTCGACCGGCTGCAATGCATTTGCAATAAACAATCCAATGCCACCTGCCGTGCCCAGAACCAGCAGCACAACAATACTAATGCTCAGCAATACCCATTTCAATGTACTACGTTTAGGCTTTTGTGATTCTTCGTGTTCATAGTCCATATTCACAACGCTTCTATTCCCCCTAAGAATGTCAATCGTCAAGCCTTTGGCTGTAGGTTACCATAGTATCATTAACCATATGCACAACAAAACCGAGCGGATATACTCCGCTCGGTTATCTTCTTCTTACAAGTCGTCCTGCTCAGGGAAAACCATTTCGTCGTAAAGCTCCGAAACCGTTTCCCACTCATCGTCATCGTCAATGGTGACTAATTCGTATTCGCCGTCATCAGAATTGGAGATGACACGGAAAAGAGCTACTTCCTCTTCCTTCTTCAGCGCTTCGGATTGCATCACGGCATACGTTTGGTTCTCATAGACGAATTCTTTTAGAAGATGATACACCGTCGACTCACTTTGGTCGTCAGACAACAGAATATCATCCCCGTAAGTTTTGCGCAATACATCAGAAGGTGTCGTACTCATGCTTCCTCTTCCTCATCGAACTCCGCCATTAGTGTGTTGAACGTTTCTTCCACAATGTTCCACTCTTCTTCATCATCGATGGTGAAAAGTTTCAAGTCCTCGCCATCGTCGTCTTCCTCGTAGCGGAAGGCATACACTTCATCGGATTCTTCATCTCCGCCATCTGTTGGTACAACCATCATATATTTCTTATCTGAACCGTCCACTTCGAATTTCATGATAACCTCGAACTCTTCTTCGTTGCCTTCATCGTCCGGGATGTAAATGATTTCCGGTTCTTCTTCACGCAATTCTTCTTTGGACATGTTCATTCACCTCTTCATATTGGCATCCATATACCCTTGAAGAATGAGTTGCGCTGCCATTTTATCAATGACCAGCTTCCGTTTCTTCCGGCTTACATCGGCTTCAAGAAGCGTCCGTGTAGCGGCTACGGTTGTTAAGCGCTCATCCCATAGGTGTACTGGTACACTTATCTTTTGTTTTAATTCTTCTGAAAAAGCAATCGCAATCTCGCCGCGAGGTCCAATCGTATTGTTCATATTCTTGGGTAACCCGACAACCACTTGCGAAACGCCATATTCATTAACAATCTGTATAAGCCGTTCAATGTCTTCTCCCGGCTTATTCCGGCGAATCACTTCTAGCCCTTGAGCCGTCCATCCTAGCTCATCACTTAAAGCTACGCCAATGGTCTTATCCCCATAATCCAAGCCCATCCATCTCATGCTGGTTCTCTTTTCTACTATTTGTGTTGACCCAGATAAGCACGAACTAATTCTTCAATCAGTTCATCCCGTTCCCGTTTACGAATGAGGCTTCTCGCATTATTGTGTCGCGGAATGTAGGCAGGATCTCCCGAAAGTAAGTAACCGACAATCTGGTTAATCGGATTATACCCTTTTTCCTGAAGAGCATCATATACCGCCAGTAACACATCCTTCGGCGAAGTTTCGATTTCTTCCGCCTTCACATTGAACTTCATCGTTTTGTCCATGGAACTCATCAGGAGCACCCCACTTCCTTGTGACCTTTGTAAAATAATTGAAAAAACTTCCGTTATACATGTGATATATTCTCTATGGTTTTAAAAATTCCTGTCCATTAGAAAAATAATTATACAAATTGGGATAGGAGCCCCTCGACACTAGCTAATGCTGCTTGCAGCTTGGATGCATCCTTACCGCCAGCTTGTGCCATATCAGGACGACCGCCGCCACTTCCGCCAACGGCTTGTGCGACTTCTTTAATAATTTTACCAGCATGGAAGCCTTTAGAAACGAGATCAGGCGTTACAGCAGCAACCAGATTAACTTTATCTTCAGTGGAAGCACCAAGAACGATAACAGCCGATCCCAGTTTACCTTTCATCTCATCGACAATGTTCCGAAGGGAATCCATATCAGCCGCATTGACTTGTGCAGCTAGAACGGAAACGCCCGCTGCTTGCTTCACTTGATCTGTCAGAGAACCAGCTTCAATACGACCGAGCTTGCCCCGTAAAGATTCATTCTCGCGTGATAACTCCTTCAATTGCAGCAAGGTGGCATCTACGCGTTTCGGAACATCATGAATGTTCGATTTGAGCAGGCTAGCAGCTTCTTTCAGCAATTGCAATTGCCCGTCTAAATATTCATAAGCGCTGCGCCCAGAAACGGCTTCAATCCGACGTACGCCGGAACCAATTCCAGATTCGCTTACAATTTTGAATAAGCCGATTTGGCCTGTATTTTGAACGTGACAGCCTCCACATAGTTCTAAGGAATAATCGCCTACTTGGACGACGCGCACGATATCACCGTACTTCTCGCCAAATAAAGCCATCGCGCCCATTGCTTTCGCATCTGCGATCGCTTTTAGGGAAATATCAACGTTCGTGCTATTCCATATTTGTTGGTTCACACGTTGCTCGACATCCTGCAGTTCTTCACTTGTAATACTGCCGAAATGGGAGAAGTCAAAGCGTAGTCGGTCCGGCTCTACAAGGGAACCCGCTTGATTAACATGCGTACCTAGCACTTCTTTAAGCGCTTTATGGAGCAAGTGAGTTGCCGTATGATTCTTAATGATATCTGTACGTGGTGCTGACGCTACAACAGCCTCTACCAAGTCGTCTTTGCGAAGTACGCCGGACTCAACTATAACCTTGTGTACATGTTGGCCATGCGGCGCTTTAATCACATCAACAACCTGCAGCGTTAATTGATCGTTGCGAATTGTACCGTGATCGCTAACTTGACCACCACTCTCTGCATAGAAAGGCGTACGATCTAGAACGACCTGACAAGTTTCACCAACACCCACAAGTTCCACGAGTTCATTCTCATGAACAATCGCTTCGATATTAGCAGTAACTACCAATTCATTATATCCAACAAATTCGCTTTTAATCGTTAATTCAGACAGCGGTCCGCCCTGAACCTTCATGCCGCCTTCTTTGTGACTAGCCGCACGAGCGCGATCACGCTGCTCTTGCATCGCAGCATCAAAGCCAGCGCGATCAACCGAAAGTCCCTTCTCCGACGCAAAATCCTCCGTCAAATCAAATGGGAAGCCATACGTATCGTAAAGTTTGAACGCGTCAGGTCCGCTGATTTGATTCGTGCCAGCTTGCTGCGTTTTCTGAACCATTTCCGCAAGAATGATTAAGCCATCGCTCAATGTCTCATGGAAACGCTCCTCTTCCGTACGGATTACTTTCTCAATAAACTCGCGTTTATCAACAACCTCTGTATAGTAAACCCCCATAATTTCGCCAACCGTAGGTACAAGCTTATATAGGAACGGTTTATCCATACCTAATACTTTCCCGTAGCGGACGGCACGACGCAACAAACGACGAATGACGTAACCGCGACCTTCATTGGAAGGAAGTACACCATCCCCAACAGAGAAAGCTACCGTACGAATATGGTCAGCGATTACTTTAAGCGCGACATCATGCTCATCGTTAACGTGATAAGCAACACCTGTCAATTCACATGTTTTCTCAATGATAGGTTTGAACAGGTCCGTATCGAAGTTCGAGTCAACATCTTGAAGAATAGAAGCAAATCGCTCCAAACCTGCGCCTGTATCGATGTTCTTATTTGGAAGCGGTGTATAGCTGCCATCGGAATTATGGTTGAACTGTGTGAATACTAAGTTCCACACTTCAAGGAAGCGCTCATTTTCGCCGCCTGGCCAGCACTCGGGATCGGACAAGTCACCGTATTTATCGCCGCGATCGTAGAAAATTTCAGTACAAGGACCACAAGGACCCTCACCAATATCCCAGAAGTTATCTTCTTTAAGCTTATAAATGCGTTCTTCTGGAATGCCAATTTGCTTATTCCAAATTTCGAAAGCTTCTTCGTCATCTTCATGAACCGTAACCGAAATCCGATTCGGATCAAAGCCGATCCATTGCGGATCCGTTAAGAACTCCCAAGCCCAAGGAATCACTTCTTTCTTGAAATAATCACCTATGGAGAAGTTGCCCAACATTTCAAAAAAGGTATGGTGACGACGCGTTTTACCTACGTTTTCAATGTCATTGGTACGAATACATTTCTGAGCATTCGTAATCCGTGGATTTTCAGGAATTTCACGTCCATCTAGATAAGGCTTCAACGGCGCGATCCCTGCGTTAATCCACAATAGGGACGGATCATTATGGGGAACCAAGGAAGAGCTCGGCTCAACCTTATGTCCTTTGCTAGCAAAAAATTGCAACCATTTCGAACGAATTTCACTTGCTTTCATCGAAGTCAAGCCTCCAAATTTAGGATAAGTTTACAAACAAGCAAAAAACGCCCCTGCAGCTAACAGGGACGAATCATCGCGGTACCACCCTGGTTATTGCATTCGAACTCCCTTGGCCTGCGGCATAGGGCGAATCCAATCTCCTTGTGCGGATTTGTAACGGGTCCAACCGGTGGAGTTCATCCACGCTCCGAAACGAGCTTTGGGCCATCCTAGCACCGAAAGGTTCTTCCAGCCGAGCTACGCAGCTTTCACTGCCAAGCGGAACCTTCTCTCTGACGATGAGCTATGGCTTACTAGGTTTCATCAACGCTTTAATTCACATATAGATAAGGCAAATTATAACTTTATGGGGGTTGCCTGTCAATATGAAGGCATTATACTGTAAAATATAGGTACTATGGAGGTGCTTTAATTGGACATATCAACGCTTACCCTGCTCGGCCTCATCTTCCCCATCTTCGTCTTAATCATTTATATTATGGCGAAAGCACTCATTAAAAAAGAAATACCTGATAGCCGTTACAATCCCTTTGACTACATAACGGGCCAATCCCATGTGGAATTTCAAGAACAAAAAGAACAAAAAGAAGAGGATGATAGCCAAGGGGACGATAAAGACAAACATCTAAAATAAACGTCTTCATCTATTCGAAAAAGTTGAAAAATCATCATTGACAATGATTCTCAATACAAGTATACTGAATTTATTGATAATGATTTTCATTACCACATAAGAAAGTATAAGTTTTCAGTTCCTGAAAACGGCTTTCTTATTGGCGATAAAACTTACCTCTAGACGCGGTCGCTCATCCTTGAATAGCTGCGATAGAAGTTTTTTTCATCGAACTTACAACTAACAGCTTGTTACTTACTCACTTATTCCGTAGTCCATTTCATGGTTTACGTATGGGCCACAACCTTTCTTACTCCTCAACCCTCGTGCAAAACCCTTTGAACCATGATCCCGCAAGTCATGGTCCAAGGGGTTTTGTGCGTCTAAATACGTCAATATGCACGCTTACTGTCTAGGTTGTTGGCTTATGAACAAAATGGATGAACACATGCTGAACGATGACTTTCATCGCAGCGAAAAAGGGTACGGCCAAAATTAATCCCACAACGCCTGCCACTTCACCGCCCACGAGCAATGCGAAGATAATAAATAACGGATGCATATGCAGGGTTTTCCCAACCACTTGTGGAGAAATCACATTCCCCTCCAGGATTTGCACGGTCAAATTGACAAGCGCAACGAACAGCACCATTTTCAAAGATACCGTTGAAGCCATAATAATGGCAGGCGCCGCGCCAAAAAAGGGGCCCATATACGGGATGATATTGAAGATTGCTACCACGCTTGCCAGTAAGAGCGGGTACGGCATCCCGATTAGCCAATAGCCTAAGTAAGCTAGTACCCCAATGATGATACAAACGAGGAGCTGTCCCCGAATATAATTGCCTAGCGCCGTATCAATGTCCATGAGCAAAGAGACAGTTTTTTTGCGATGCTCTTTCGGCACAATGGCTAGCGCTGTTTTTTCAATAATCTGGAAATCCTTCAATATGTAGAACGCCAGAAATGGCACGATGAAAGCAACAAACAGCAGATTAATGGTTGCTCCAATTTGATTCAAATAATTCGCAATTGTCATGGAAATACGCGTTTCTAGCTTACTAAGCGAATGATTAAATCCATTCCGAACACTTTCAGGCAGCAGCCGATTTTGATTAAATCCATCGACCACGGATTGTGCACGCATCGCCATTTGGGGCATGTGTTCATTTAATTCAGCGGCCTGTTTAATAAACATCGGAGTCATATTCATGATAATGACCGTAACGGATGTGATAAACACGCCATAAATCAATAGCACCGCAATGGTTCTCGGTACTTTCCGTTTATTCAATATCGTGACGACCGGATTTAAAATATAAGAAATGATCACCGCTATAAAAAACGGCATCATAATCGTCTTCATAAATTTGTAAAAGTAGAATAAAATCGGCTTAATGAGCAGGAGTAAATATAATCCGGCCAGGATTAACAAGGCATACACCAGTCCTACAAACCATTTACTTCGCCAAAAGCGTTCCATACTGCTTCACCTCGTATATTCAAATTCAACTTTGTGCTCATACAGTATGTGTACATCTCCCCCAAATTAACCCTTATGTGGTAGTTGTTAAACAAAAAAACGCTACTCGCTGAGCGAAGTTCGCTCAACAAGTAACGTTTAATAATGACAGACTATTAATTCGCGTGCTCGTGGATATGAGAAACTTCTTCCTCAAAAAACAAATCATCCAGAGAACTTAACGTACCATCTTCTTCGACTTGATAAACGGACATTTTATCTCCGTTTACGCTGAGTTCGATAAAACAACCCCAGCAGTAAAATTGATGGGAACCGATCTTTCCAATATCTTTGGAATTACAGTTTGGACAACGCATCATGCTCACCCTATTCTTCTTTGGATACGAAGAGTTCTTCTACTTCCTGAGCGCAATGTCCAGGCACGATGATTGCGTCTTCTCCAATGGTTGCCGTTTCTGGCATGGGAAGCCACTTTCGCCCTTCTTTTAAATCAGAAATAAACCCTTCGGACAATTCATAACCTACTATTTGTTTTCCCCAATTCTGGTTTAAATAAACATCTTCTACCACGCCTAATTCGTGCCCTCCCACCGTAATGACGGGGAGTCCCTTTATCTTGTCGCTTCCCTCAAGAAAAGCATGGCACTCATTCTTCTGCCCAAATTCGCAAATGACACTTTCGTTCGGTATGGTTATAGCATCCGCTCCAGCTGCAACGATTCCTCCCCATGATATGTATCGTAAGGATGAGAACCACGTCTTCGCTTCGAGCACAATGCCGCTTATGTTCCACGCTGGGTCAATCAACAAATCTTTCACTTCACCAACTTGCTTACCCGACTCAACGGTTAACACGGGAAGTCCTATTAATTCATGCGCTCTGCGCAAGCGTAACGCCTCCTAGAACCACCCAGTACTACTTATTACGCAACCGTTGAATAATGGTTGCAACTTTCTGGGCAGCCGTTTCGATTTGTTCTTTAGAATTCCCCATTCCAAAGCTAAATCGTACCGCGGAGAGTGTCACATTTTCTGGAAGTTTCATGGCCTTTAGGACATGAGATACTTCAAGCGAGCCAGACGTGCATGCAGAGCCGCTAGCAGCAGCTACATCTTCTAAATCAAGGTTCATCAGTAGCGTTTCTGTGGAGATACCAGGAAAGGATATGTTCAAGATGTGGGGAACATTCCATACCTTATGCCCGTTAATGATAAAACGATCACAGCCCAATTGCTGCTCTAAGTTGGAAATAAACTGTTCACGCAGCTCACTGGCTTGTGTGTAGTTCCCTTCTCTCATAGGGAGAATTCGTTCAACGGCTTTAGCGAAGCCTGCGATTGCTGCTACATTCTCAGTTCCTGCACGGCGCTTGCGTTCCTGTGAACCACCGTAAACGTGTGGAAGCAATTTGGTATGCTTGGAAACATACAAAGCTCCAGCACCTTTAGGACCATATATTTTGTGAGCAGACAGGCTCATCAAATCGACAGGTAATTCAGCAAGATTTAGGGGTAACTTCCCTAAGGCCTGCACCGCATCAACATGAAAAGGAATGCCATGCTTTCTAGCAAGTTGACCAACTTGTTCAATCGGCTGGATCGTGCCTACTTCATTATTCACATACATCATAGAGATAAGAGCTGTATCGGGACGAATAGCGGCTTCCACATCTTCTATTTGAATAAGTCCATCTGGACCTACAGGGAGATAGGTCACTTGGAAGCCGAGGCTCTCCAATCGTTCACAGGGGTGCAGCACGGCATGATGTTCAATGGCAGTCGTGATGATATGTTTCTTGCCTGCTTGATCCCCCTGCATGATCCCAAAGATCGCCATGTTATTGCTTTCCGTTCCGCCGCTAGTAAAAACGAGCTCTGCAGGCAAACAGCCTAAGGCTTTCGCCATGCCATCACGGAAGCGATTCAGTGCAGTTCGTGAGGCGCGGCCAAAGCTATGCGTACTAGAAGGATTACCAAAATTTGCTGTATAGAAAGGCAACATAGCCTCCCATACATCAGCATGTACGGGCGTAGTTGCTGCATGATCAAGATAGATGGGGTCCATAGGTCACCTTAAATGTAAAACATGTAATTATCGTTTTTGCCTTTATCTTCGAAAGAAATTAGGTTCGCCAATGTTGTGGAGTCCAGCACTTCAGCAATGCTATCACGAATCCGAATCCACAAGTCCCGTTTGGCAGGATCATCCTCTTCCGTAAAATCAACTGGTGAGATGGGTCCTTCTAATACACGAATAACCTCACCTGCAGTAACCTGCTCGGCAGATTTAGAAAGAATATAGCCACCATAGGCTCCACGAATACTTTTGACTAAACCTGCATTCCGTAAAGGAGCTACAAGCTGTTCAAGATAATGTTCAGAAAGCTGATGTCTTTCAGCAATACTTTTCAGTGAAGTCGGTCCTTCACCCACTCGGTTGGCTAGTTCCATCATGATCGTTAGACCATAACGACCTTTTGTGGAAATTTTCAAAATTAACACCTCATTCAACATGATATGCCATCAAGGAGTCTGTATATATCGCTAAAACTTGAGATGCTTACCAACATTGCTACCCACGCTTAACACCAGGGTCGTCCCTATCTAGGTAAACAGCGTTTCCATTTTTCGCAAAAACATTCCAAAACATCCGTATATCATATCTATGTTATCACAAAACCCTTGTCCCGTGGGGGAAAAACAATGACATTCTCATGAAATATTTTAATTTTGAGCTATTGGCATGTATAATAGTAGGTGTTCAAAATAAACGACTTCGCAAAAAGTCTTGCCAGATAGAAAAGAGGTTTACGCTATGCATTCAAAAACTCGTGTCATCCTTGGGATGTCCGGAGGTGTCGATTCTTCCGTTGCCGCGTTGCTGCTTAAGGAGCAAGGGTATGAGGTTATTGGCATTTTCATGAAAAACTGGGACGATACCGATGAATTCGGTCATTGCACCGCAGAAGAAGACGCAGAGGATGTCAGAAGGGTCTGTGACCAGCTCGATATTCCTTTCTATACAGTTAATTTCGAGAAGCAGTATTACGACAAAGTTTTTGCCTACTTCTTGGACGAGTACACCAAAGGGCGCACTCCGAATCCTGATGTCATGTGCAACCGCGAGATTAAATTTGGCGAATTGCTTCAAAAGGTCATTGATTTAGGCGGCGACTACATCGCAACTGGGCACTATGCGCAAGTGATGGAACAAGATGGCGAGTTCGTCTTGAAGCGCGGTAATGATTCGAATAAGGATCAGACTTACTTCCTTAACGTCCTTAATCAACAGCAGCTGTCTAAAGCGATGTTCCCCATTGGTCATCTGCCCAAGTCTAAGGTACGTGAAATCGCTGAAGCAGCTGGTTTAGCAACGGCTAAGAAGAAAGATAGCACAGGGATTTGTTTCATCGGTGAGCGTGACTTCAAAACGTTCCTCAGCCAATACCTGCCAGCACGCCCAGGCAATATGGTCGATATTCGTAACGGAGAGATCAAGGGGCGCCATGACGGGCTGATGTACTACACGCTAGGCCAAAGACAAGGTCTCGGGATTGGTGGATCGGGTTCAGGAGAACCGTGGTTCGTAGTGGATAAAAACTTGGAAACTAACGAGTTGCTCGTTGTTCAAGGTGAACAGCATCCTGGCCTTTATTCCAAGGGTTTGACTGCAACCGATATAAACTGGATCTCTTCGAAGAAGCCAGAGGGTGCTTACGCATGCACGGCTAAATTCCGTTATCGTCAAGCGGATCAAGGCGTTGTGATTAACTTTCAGGAAAACGGAAGCTGTGAAGTTGTGTTCGATAAGCCGCAAAAAGCGGTAACGCCAGGTCAATCCGTTGTCTTTTATGATGGTGAGATTTGTCTCGGTGGCGGTGTGATTGATAAGGTTCATAAGTAAGCGGTAAGTGGTAAGTACGAAGAAAAGAGATTTAAAAAGATAAGTTAAGAGCAAGGGCAAGAACGAAGGGAAAAGATTAGTGTGAAGGAGAATGGCTATGGCAATGAACGAAGTAACGATGAAAGCTGATACGTATGAAGATGTGAAGAGGCTCGTTAAGGAAATTGGTATCCTCCCCCTCTCCTCGTTCATTCCAGCGCATCCATCTCTTGAATCCTTAACGGTTCACGAGCAGTGGCATACAGGACTAGAGACAGATCCTTGGCTATGGCGCGATCGACTTCCTGGGGACGGCCTTGCTGCTTACGGACGATTTTTTGCCAAGAAACCTTTGTTGATAGCTTCAGAACTCTTTCCACTGATTAAAAACTTACTAGAAGACCCTTACACAGTGGACGAGCGCTATTCGGATGGCGAGCTTTCCAAAGCAGCTGTGGATGTATATCACGCCATTGCAGGCAATGAAGGCATTGATGTGAAAGCTTTGCGCTCTGCGACCGATCTGAAATCCAAAGAATCCAAGAATGAATTTGATCGTGCATTAGTCGATTTGCAATGTAAAGCAGATATCCTAATAGCCGGGATCAGTGAGCGTTTGAACGCCAATGGAACGAAAAACGGATGGAATAGCACCTGCTATATGACGGCCTCGCATTGGATGGAGCTTCATGGCATTGCCAAGAATTCGCTTCCTACACCGGAGGCCAAAGCTCAGCTGCGAACGCTTCTGAAGGATAAGTATAGCGACGCTGCTAGTAAGTATTTGACGAAGATCTTTAAGTTATGAAGTGAAAGGAGCACATGGGTGCTCCTTTTTTTGTTGTGATTGATGAGTGACGTAGGTAAAATGCTTACGAGCTCGGATTTCGAGTGTAAGATCTTGGGTGAGACGTCTAAAATGGCTGTACCAGCCTAAAATTACCTATGATGCGCGTTTTTGCTGTTATTTACCGCGCGCTTATTCGTATGCCAACTCCACCAGCCGCACACGCTAAAAGCGAAAGGTGTGAGCGATAGTGAGCAAAATCATTGCAGTTTTACTCATGATCGGGCTTGGCTGGGTCGGTGTTTCAGATGCACAAGCAGAAACAATCGAACCAGCCAAGGGTAGCATTTCAAAACGTGTTCCTGAACCAGACCCCTCCTATGCCAAGTGGAGTCGCCTTGCATTTCACGAAGCCGGTAAGGTGTATACGTTGTTGGATTATACATATATCGGAAAATCCAACGTAGCTCCCGGGGTTGTGCAGCAGCAGTTCCGATTTTGGGTCAAAAAGAATGGTGTTGAGTTTCCGCTCATTGTCTCCATTCGTTATGATCCCGTTACAGAGAAGGTATTCACAATTCTCATGGAGCAAGAAAATAGAGGGACTCTACGGATTCTATGAATCGGTAGGTGTCCCTCTTCTTTTGTGTTGATTTTGCTTCATCTTCTCTTCTGTCCCCTGATTGGTTGCCGCAAAAATAACTTCATACTGGATTTCATCCGGTAAGTATTGCTGACGAACGAAATGACCTGGGTAATTATGCGGGTACAAATAACCTTTATGGCCAAGCTTCTCCGCACCCTTGTAGTGCGTATCGCGCAGATGCAGCGGAACTTCGGCTGATTTTACACGCTCCATCAGCTCCTGTGCACGCATAATCGCGAGCGGAATGGAGTTGGACTTCGGACTCTCCACAGCGAATAAAATTGCCTGGGAAATGATGTACTTCGATTCCGGCCAGCCAATTTTATGATAGGCGTCCATCGCAGTCACAGACTGCACCATCGCTTGCGGATTAGCGAGTCCGATATCTTCGCTGCAAGCGACGATGAGACGCCGCAGGAAGGTCATAGGATCCATGCCGAGCTTCTCAACGGCATAGAGGAACCAGAACAGCGCGGCGTCACTAGAGCCGCGTACGCTCTTGTGAAAGGCGGACAAGATGTCATACTGCGTCGACTCGTCCGCTTTCACGATGGGGCGGCGGATTGACTCTTCCGCCACCTCGCGTGTGATATGAACCGTGCCATCCGGTTCAGGTGAAGTCGTCAGCGCTGCGAGCTCCAGCGCATTCAAGGATCGGCGGATGTCGCCATTGGCCATCTGCCCGATGTGGGTGAGCGCCTCCTCGTCTACGTGGAGGCGCATGAAGCCGAGCCCCTTGACGGGATCGGCGATCGCTCTTCGCATGGCAATCAGCGCATGCTCCGCCGTGAGGGGCTCGAGCTGGAACAGCGTCGAGCGCGACAAGAGGGCCCCGTTCACATGGTGAAAGGGGTTCTCTGTGGTCGCCCCGATGAAGATGAGGATGCCCTGCTCGACAGCCGGAAGCAGCGCATCCTGCCGCGACGTGTTGAAGCGATGGACTTCGTCCAGAAACAGGGTCGTTTTGCGACCGTACATCGCTTTAGTGCTTTTGGCCAGCTCAATAATCTCGCGGACGTCCTTCACGGAAGCATCAACCGCGTTGAGCTTCATAAACTCGCCTTGTGTGCGATTCGCAATAATGTTCGCAAGTGTCGTCTTCCCTGTCCCCGGAGGTCCATAGAGGAGAATTGACGTGACTTGATCGGCCTCAATCGCCCGTCTCAGGAGCTTGCCTTTGCCAACGATCTGTTCTTGGCCAATATATTCGTCTAGCGTCGTTGGCCGCATCCGGTCAGCTAGCAGCTTGCCCACCGGATCTTGAGATGCTGCATATGTAAACAAATCCATGAGTTCGTTTCCTTTACTTGGTGTTGAAAGTTGTCTGTCCATTATACCTTGCTAAGATTGGCATGTCATGTCTCTCCACATAAAAACTCCCCCATTCGCGCTTAGCATACGCATGGAGGAGCTTTCCGTAACCCTATACGGAATGAGGCACCACTGGCTCAGATTGGGCTTCCTGACGCGGTGCCGGGACTGCGAAGCGCAGCGGCCCAGCAATAAACGCAGCGCCTAACCCAACAACACCAAAGGCAATACTTAAGATAAACCCATGATTAATTGCCGTCCCTAGTGAGTCGCGAAGGAAGTTCATTGTTGCAGGAGGAAGCTCAGAACCTGCACGTATCAATTGTTCTGGGTTAGCCAAAGTTGCATGCTTATCCAGCGGCATATGATGTGCAGCCGCACCATCCTGAATAAGGCTGCTGTAGTTATTGTTCACGATGGTCGCCATAATCGACGCCCCTAGAACACCGCCAATATTCCGCCAGAAGCCAACGATAGAGGAACTTACACCGATATATCTACGATCTACACTTTGCGCAACCGCGTTTTGAGCTACACTCATTAACGGACCAATCGCCCCAACACCAAGAATGACCATGAGTACAACCATATAGAACTTGCTTGCATCATGACTGACAATGCTTAGCAGATAGCTAACCGCAATGCCTGATGTCATACTGAATGCGAAGACGGCGCGGAAGCTGAAGAAGCGCTGCAAGAATCCAAAACCAACAGCGCCTACCATTAAGGAGAACATCATTGGAGTCAGCAATCCATTTGAATTCGCACGACCAAGTACAGCTGTTGAGAAAATTGGCAAATACGCGATGGCCGAGAACATGATGGCACCCTGACAGAGACAGGCTAGGACAGTCGCAAGCACCATCCGATTTTTGAATAAAGGCAATGGAAGAATGGGCTCATGTGCTCGGCGCTCCACTTGAACAAACAAGATGCCAACTACAATGGCTACTGCTAACAAGCTAATGATTTGCCAAGAGCCCCAGGCATAATCTTTGCCGCCAAACTCAAGCGCAAGCATGAGTGATACGGTTGTGACGATTAGAAAAAGCGTTCCCAGATAATCGATTTTCGGGCGACGATCGGAGCGAGATTCTTTTAACGCAAAAAATAAGACTATGAAGGACAGCACACCAAGCGGCAAATTCACATAGAAACACCAGCGCCAGCCCCATGATTCAGCTAACAGCGTGCCGATCTGCGGTCCCGCTACCGATGAGAGTCCGAATATCCCTGCGAAAACACCTGACAGCTTTGCCGCCTGTTTGGGATCAGCAAAAATCGTATAAATAATGGTGAAAGAAATTGGAAAAATCGCGCCAGATCCGATACCCTGAATAGCTCGGAACACGATGAGCTGCGTCATGTCTTGTGCCATTCCGCATAGAGCTGACCCAATCAGAAAGATTGAAATACCGATCATATAAAACAACTTTCTGCCGAACATATCCGACAGTTTTCCGAAAACAAGCATGGTACTTGTGGCGGCAAGCATATACGCGGTGAATACCCAACTGATTTTATCAAAGCCATTAATATCGCTAATAATATGTGAGATCGCAGCAGAAGTAACCGTATTATCCAATGCTGACATAAGTAGCCCTAAAGCCATAGCTAAAATGATCAAACCTGTTTTTTTATTCCCCATTCCTATTCAACCTCAATTCTTCCTAGATTTTTCAATCGTGCTATCCCTTGAGTCAGTGTTAGAATTTGACTTTCCGAATTGTTGATGCCAATTTGAATGCAAATTTCCTGCGTAGGCGACATCTCGGGTTGGCAATCTACATACAACTTACGTAAACGCGCCATATTCTCCTTCGTTCGCTGAAGATACTCTTCTAACACACCTAGCATGATGTCCTTCTCCACAAACTCACCAAAAAACATACGCGTCATCACATCAGACTTGAATTCATTATCTTCCACTGGACTGTACATGTACGTTTTAAATTTCAGTTGGCCCTCCTCTGTGATGGAATAGACATTCTTATTTGGTCTTCCTTCTTGGATGACACTTTGTTTGGTAATGAGGCCATCCTTTTCCATTTTGCCTAATGTAGGATAGATCGTGCCATAGCTCGCGTTGTAAAAGTATGAAAATATCGTCTCCAGCTTATGCTTGATGTCGTAACCCGATAAGCTATGATGCATTAATAGGCCCAAAATAACATCTTGACTGTTCATGTTGCACGTCCTCCATTTGGTTGTAATTCCCATTCTCACCTCATTAATTTATCAGATTATATATATCGAATCAACATATACTTAACTGATATATGTAAGGACATAAAAAAAGGGACACCCATTTTCACGGGCATCCCTCATTCTTATTTTTGCTTAGCGCCAATCTCCAGCAATTCTTTCACAGCCACACTCACCATGATTAGTCCCGCTACAGGAGGAACGAACGAGTTACTCGCTGGCGGTTGCTGCGCTTTACGAATTTCAGGTGCATTCGCAGGGACGATTTGCTCAGTAACGTCTTCACGTGGCTTCATCGGCTCTTCAGTCGAAAATACGACTTTCACGCCTTTCTTGATGCCTTCCTTACGCAATCTTTGTCGAATCACACGTGCAATAGGGTCCATGGTCGTTTTGGAAATATCCGCAACCTTAAACTGTGTTGGATCCATTTTATTCGCAGCACCCATACAGGATATCATCGGAATTTTACGTTCAAGACATTGCTTAATCAGATGAATTTTGTAGGAAATCGTATCACTTGCGTCCAACACATAATCGATCGGATACGAGAATACTTGCTCATACGTTTCCTCTGTGTAAAACATGCGCAGGGAAATGACATCGCACTCTGGATTAATGAGTTTGATTCTGTCCCGCATCAGATCAGCCTTAGGCTGACCAACCGTTGTCGTAAGCGCATGAATCTGACGGTTGATGTTCGTGATATCGACAACATCCTTGTCGATCAGAATTAAACGTCCGACCCCTGAACGTGCCAGGGCTTCGGCTGCTATGGAACCTACGCCGCCAATTCCGAGTACGACAACTGTACTATTTTTCAAAATTTCAAGACCCTCAGGGCCTATTGCTAACTCAGTACGTGAAAATTGGTGAAGCATAGGAACACTTCCTCTTCAAAGTTCTTAGGCTTTCGCAGCAGGCTGCTTAAGCGCTAAGCGAATCGATAGTTGTTCTAGTTGTTTGTCATCCACCGTACCCGGTGCATCCGTCAACAAGTCTGTTGCACTTGCTGTTTTCGGGAATGCAATCGTTTCTCTCAGGTTCGTACGGCCCGTGATTAGCATCACCAAACGGTCAAATCCGAATGCAAAGCCACCGTGTGGAGGTGTACCATATTCAAATGCTTCCAGCAAGAAGCCGAATTTCTCAACTGCTTCTTCTTTGGAGAAGCCAAGTGCTGCGAACATTTTCTCTTGCACATCACGTTGGTAAATCCGCATGGAGCCGCCGCCTACTTCATAACCATTCAAGACCAAATCGTATGCTTGCGCACGAATTTGACCTGGGTCTGTATCGAAGAAATGAATATCATCTTCGTTTGGACGTGTGAACGGGTGATGTTCCGCTACATAGCGTTTCGCTTCTTCGTCATAGCCAAGGAGTGGGAAGTCTACAACCCATGCATATTTGAATACGGAGTCATCGATAAGGCCAAGTTGACGACCGATTTTCAGACGAAGGTTACCGAGGACATCAGCAACCACTTTTTTCTTATCAGCAGAGAATAGTAGAAGATCTCCCTCTTCGGCGCCTAGACGCTCTGTCAACGCTGCGATTTCAGCTTCGTTGAAGAATTTCACGATAGGCCCTTTGAACTCGCCGTCTTTCACTTGAATCCAAGCAAGACCTTTTGCGCCGTAGCGTGCTGCGAACGGAAGTAAATCGTCGATTTCTTTACGACTCCATGTGCCGCAGCCTTTGGCGTTAAGTGCTTTAACTTGGCCACCGCCGTTTACAACGTTAGCAAATACTTGAACACCGGACGTTGAAACGATATCGGATACATCTTTCAACTCAAGGTCAAAACGAAGATCCGGCTTATCCGAGCCGTATTTCGCCATCGCATCTGCATACGTAATCCGTTGGAATGGTCGTGGAATCTCAACATTTGCCGTTTCTTGCATTAATTTAACAACAAGCTCTTCCAAGATATCAAGAAGCTGATCTTGCGATAGGAAGGAAGTCTCGATGTCGACTTGTGTAAATTCAGGCTGGCGATCTGCACGAAGATCTTCGTCGCGGAAGCAGCGTGCAATTTGGTAGTAACGCTCAAGACCACTAACCATCAACAATTGCTTAAAGATTTGCGGGGATTGTGGAAGCGCGAAAAACTCGCCTGGATGCACGCGGCTTGGTACCAAGTAATCACGCGCACCTTCTGGTGTACTTTTCGTCAAGATCGGTGTTTCCACATCAATAAAGCCTTGTGCATCTAAGAAATTACGGAATACGTTGGACGCTTTGGAACGAAGCATCAAGGTACGTTGCATTTCCGGACGACGTAGGTCTAGGTAGCGGTATTTCAAACGAACAGCTTCATCCACTTCAACGCCATCTTCGATAAAGAACGGAGGTGTTTTCGCTGCGTTCATGATTTCGATTTCTGTCACTTGAATCTCGATTTCACCTGTTGGGATGTTTTTATTGACAGTTTCTGCGTCACGTTCAACAACTTTCCCTTTCAAAGCAAGCACGTACTCATTACGAGCACGGTCAGCTATCGCCAAAGCATCACCAGAGAAATCCGGGTTAAATACCGTCTGTACAAGACCACTGCGGTCACGTAAATCGATGAAAAGAACGCCGCCTAAGTCGCGTCTTCTTTGAACCCACCCGTTAAGTATTACTGTTTCGCCTACCTGGGCTTTCGTAAGCTGCCCGCAATGATGTGTTTTGAGCATCATAATTGTTATTTCCTCCTCATAGTGTTCATATTGGTGTAGCTATCTATTCGAATAGTGTCTTTGCTGCATTTGAGGCAAGATCCACTAAACTTAGCGTGATTTGATTTCCTGTTTCCATCTTCTTCAGCGTTATTTCGCCGCGTGCCAACTCATCGTCACCAAGAATCGCAACATAGGTTGCTTGAAAACGATCAGCGGATTTCATTTGTGCCTTCATCTTACGCCCTTGATAGTCCTTCTCTGCCTTTAATCCTTGAACTCTAAGCTGGTGCAGAAGCTTTGTAACTTCCTTCTCAGCAGCTTCGCCAAGACCGATCAAGTATACATCGAGTGGCTCTGGCTTGGGTATCTCAACGCCTTGCGCTTGCAGGACGAGCAGAATGCGCTCAAGACCAAGTCCCAAGCCTACTCCTGGTTGATCTGTCCCATGTCCACCAATTTGTTCGACAAGACCATTGTAACGTCCGCCTCCGCCAATCGTATCGATAGCACCGATCCCAGCTGCCTTATATTCGAACGCAGTGTGCGTGTAGTAATCCAAACCGCGTACCAAGCGAGGATTGATGCGGTATGGAATCTCCATCGCCGTCAAGTGCTCTTGTACTTGTGCAAAATGCGTCCGGCATTCCTCATCCAAGAACTCTAGGATGTCAGGAGCGCCAACTCCATACTTTTGATCGATTTTGCAATCGAGAATACGCATCGGATTTCGGTCATAACGCGACTGGCAGTCCTTACATAGCTGATCTTTAACCGGGGCAAAAAACGCCTGCAGCTGCTCGCGGTAAGCAGTTCTAACCGCAGGTGTACCTACCGAGTTAACTTCCACGGTTACTTCTTTCAGACCAATTTCTTTATAGAACGTATAGCCAAGCGCAATCACTTCTGCATCGATGCTTGGATCCACCGATCCGAACGCTTCAATGCCGAACTGGTGAAACTGGCGGTATCTTCCCGCTTGCGGCTGTTCATAGCGGAACATAGGACCCACATAAAACAGCTTCGTGAGATCTGGAATCCCATACAGTTTATTTTCTATATAGGCGCGAACGACACCCGCTGTCCCTTCAGGACGAAGTGTCATGCTGCGGTCGCCTTTATCAAGAAATGTGTACATTTCTTTTTCGACGATATCCGTCGTTTCCCCAACTCCGCGCGAAAAAAGCTCTGTGCTCTCGAAAATTGGCGAACGAATTTCTTTGTAGTTAAAACGTTGACACAAGTCTCTCGCCTTACTCTCAAGGTACTGCCACTTCTCCACCTCGCCAGGAAGCAGATCCTGTGTACCTTTTGGCTTCTGAATACTCATCTAAGTAACCTCCCTTTATCTCTACCTACGTGCACTTTCAAAAAGCAAAAAATCCCCCATCCCCGACTTACGTCAGGGACGAGAGATTTGATTAACAAATTCACCCGTGGTACCACCCACATTCAGCTTGTCATGCTTCCTTGCTTACGCAAGCAAACACAATTCTGCTCTTTGCGGTTAACGCCCGCTACTCGCACAACTACTACTTAGCACATGCTAACATGGGCTGTTCCCAGTTGGTCCTCAGGGAGGTCTTTTCATTCGCTCATCATCGGAAGCTTGCAGCCTAGACTTCCTTCTCTGTTCATGTGGGGGCGAATTACTGTGTCCCTTCAACGGATCACAATCTAATGGAATTACATTATGGTTATTGTAAACATTGGTAAGGGCAAAGTCAAGAGATAGTCGTTACTAATACTCTGCCTCCTCCCTATGGTTTAAGAGAAAGCATCCGCCCATTTTTGTACTTCATCCATGACAGGGCGAAGTCCTTTTCCTTTAGGCGTTAATTCATACTCAATCCGAACCGGCGTTTCTGGATAGACATGTCGAATAATAATCTCCGCCGCTTCTAATTCCTTGAATCTTTCGGAGAGCATCCGATCGCTCATGCTTGGGATTAATACGGATATATCTTTAAACCGCTTGGGCCCGGATAACAATACAGTAACGATAAGTCCTGTCCAACGTTTCCCCAGAAGTTCGAATGCATTCTCGAATTTGGGACATAGTTGATCGTTTTCCATCTTAATCATCTCCTTCGAGTTCTTGCTTGAACACAGCTTCAAACACTTCTGTAAAACTATTTTAACATAGTCGCTTGACAAAAGTAAGTGCTTCGTAATAATATACTAACATAAAGTAAGTTGTTAAACAAAATATATTTAAAGAGGAGATGTTAGTATGGCATTAGGACTTCTTATTATTCGATTGGTGATTGGGTTAACGATGGCGGCACATGGTACACAGAAATTGTTTGGTTGGTTTGGTGGGTACGGACCTAAAGGCACAGGCGGATTCTTCGAATCCATTGGCATTAAACCAGGTGTCTTGATGGCTGTTGTCGCTGGTTTAGGGGAATTAGCGGGTGGCTTGCTCTTCGCCGCTGGTTTATGGACAGAAGTTGGCGCTGCTCTTATTATTATTACAATGATTATGGCTATTATTAAAGTCCACGGCAAAAATGGATACTGGGTATCATCCAATGGATTTGAATACAATGCGACTTTGCTCGTTGTTGCCCTAGGAGTTGCGTTGATCGGAGCTGGAGATTACTCAATTGACGCTCTAATGTAAATTGAACATTAAATTCGAAACCGTCCAGCATAGCTGTGGCGGTTTTTGTGTGCAAAGAAAATAGCCTGCAGCACATGGCAGCAGGCTTTCAAAAGTTTATATTTTAAAGGGGGTCGAGTATCAGTATATCCTTCTTAGATTAAAGGAAGATGAAGCTCTTGTTACAATTTCATTACACAAAAATCCCGCTTATTTTCAATCATTTTCATTTCGTTTCACTCGTATATTCATTCCGTTTTCACATATACATGTACAACAAGGCAGATGGCCTTGAATATTAAATCTGGAGGCTGTAACAAATGACACTACAAAACGAGTTTCAAGAGGAACGACAAGATCTCGTGGTGCTTTTCTCTGAAGAATCCGAAACAGAAGCCGAAGACCAAGAAGAAGTAGCTGAAGAAGCAGCCGAAGAAGAGGCCATTGAAGAAACGGATACTGCAGCAGAGGAAGCAGAAGAAGAAGCGGCTGATGACGAAGAA
Source organism: Paenibacillus sp. J22FR5 (assembly GCF_059691975.1). NCBI lineage: Bacteria > Bacillati > Bacillota > Bacilli > Caryophanales > Paenibacillaceae > Paenibacillus > Paenibacillus sp. J22FR5. The sequence goes on from NZ_JCAUAN010000011.1 coordinate 41,658, forward strand.
GCCGAAGCTGAAGAAGATGAAGAAGCTGAGAGTGAAGAAGCCTCTGATGATGAGCCAGAAGCTGAGGATGAAGAAGAAGCTGAAGCCGAGGCTGACGAAGAAGCTGCGACCGAAGACTAAGAAATGTAACCGAAATCATCCACTCTCTCTTTGCCAACCACAAACTAAGAGCCTTACAGCCACATCTGATGCGGCAATAAGGCTCTTTATGTTGTTATGGCTTACCTGTTAAACCCATCTTCACGTCTCGAATTAACATGTATGTGTCGCCATTGGTTAATTTTTGCTTATCTGCAATCCCATTGATTGTTCCTGCCGTTAGCAATTTACTCTCTACAAGCTTCGCTTGTGCTTCAGCAACTGTGGCTTTGATGCCTAGGGCCTGTGTAAAGGTATAGCTAGCTTGCTCAAGAGTCAGCGGTATCTTGTCTGCATTATCAAGTTTTGCGATGGCTTGATTCACATCTCCCGTGAACGCATCTGGCTTCATTTTCCGTGCGCCGCCAACCAAATTGACCATACGTTTTGGATTAGCCGCGTCATCTAGGTGAAAGTTATTATCATACGCACCAGATGCCAAAGCAAGCATCAACGCGGTTTTCAAGCCCTCATATGATTTATGCTCCATGAATGGTTGAGGCTTAATCGTCATCGGCTGAACTTCCATGCCTTGCTTATTCAGCTGGGCTTGAAGCTTAGCTATACTCTCCTTGGACGCTGATAGCTGACGGAAGGTTTTATTCTCTGCTTTGGCCAAACTAACTGCTGCTCCAGCTGCTTCCCCCTCTGCCATGCCTGTAGGCATAACACGAGCGCTTCCATGCGGCAGTGTATCATAGCTTGCCGCTCTACCTACGACGAGTAAACCATCAATCTTCTGTGGCACGATACTGCGGAAAGGAATCGCGTATTGCTTTGGTTTACAAACAACATTACCTGAATCTGTTGGGGAAACCCTTTGGATATCGACTGGATATGAGCCGAAGCCGATGCGATCCCACTGATCCGCATTAGTGCATACATCCACAATGTTCAGTCTGTATTCGCCCTGCATATGACGTGTTTCCCTCACATAAAGCTCAGGTGCGGATCCATCCAGCTCAATCGTAGAAAACTCAGGAAATGTTTTCTTCATATAATCGACAATGTTAGGCAATTCCTTTTTCCCGATATCAAAAGCCTCTTGAACCGACTTCGGATCAAATGTGTCTACGCCAAAAATTTGCAAGGCATTAATTAGCACCGTATTATCATTTTGCCTACCCATATTGAGCCCTCTCATTTTGGCTCTTTCTTTATTCAGTGCAGGATAATTGCTCATTTCACTATACCCGAATACACTTACATCCGTTACACCCGTGCCTGAATTGTCATCGCCATTCAATCGTTTGGCCATCAGATTCCATACTTCAGGTGTGACGTTTTTCAAACGAAAAGCCAGCGTTACGGCCATTTTGGATTTTGGATCCCCGATATCCTCATGCCCCATTGTAAAAGGAACACCCGCTGCTGCTGCGAAATCGCCATCCTGTGTCGCATCGATGACCGAAGCCGCTTTAACGACTTGCGTACTTCCATTTTCAAGCGTGATCGTTGCGCCTTGCACCGCATTTTTATTTTGTGAAAGCAACGGATCTATCTCTTTCGTTTTCATTAGCACATCAATATTTTTTTCATTCTTCACGGCATCATAGAAGGCATTAGCCGCTGTATTGACATCGAAGGAATCCCCTTCGGTTTTGGCGTACCATTCAGAGAAATACCCTTTGTTCCAAACATCATCCTTGCCAAGCAAGTTTTTACTCGTGGAATAATTCATATCAAGAGAATTGATCCAACCAAGCGTCATCAATCCGCCTAGAATCTCACGATCTCGACCATCGACTAGCAGCGTGCTCAATCCATTCCGTGCAGCCGAAACCGCGGCCGCTACGCCTTCCGGATCGGTACCAACAACTATCACATCATAGGTATCTTTCGCCTTTTTCACCGATTTCACTTCTTCAATCGCCTGTTGCTGTCCGCTATGTCCTTTAGTGCTGTTATGGTGTTGATATTGATAATACATGGCAGCCGTTGCAGCTAGCAACGTAAGTACAATCAATATGCCCATCAACCAAAGCCATCCTTTGGATGAGGAGTTGTTGCGATTTGAATTTGCCATTACGACGTAAGCACCCACCTTATCTCCTGCATGTCTTACAATAATTCCATACGCTAGTTTACCACAATTTGCAGGTGTAGAGAAATTATGCCCTAATCACAAATAAAACCACGCAGGGCTGATCGAACAGCACACACGTGGTTTTATGAACTACCGATACGATTTTTTGGGGATACTCTTCATTTTTTCTTGATCAGACGTGAATTCTGCACTAATCTCAACATCTGAAAAGGAAGAAACTTGGCTCATCCGTTCAGCCATGGAGGTATGGAACAATTGCTGCAACGGAGCTGTCATGGCTTTGTTTTTAATGGATTGACGCATCTGTAGGCTCCTAACCGCTAGTTTATACTTTTTTAGTATAACCAGTGGGTGGACAACCTATCCTGAATGCGCCATGGCATCTGCTTATTTGCTATCGATTACTAGGGTAACAGGTCCCCAATTCGTCAGAGAAACATCCATCATTTCACCGAATGCGCCAGTTTCGACATGTAATCCCTGTTCCTTCAGGTATGCATTAAAACGATGATACAACGGCTCCGCCTGCTCGGGCCTTGCCGCTGACATGAAATTCGGCCGCTTTCCTTTACGACAATCCCCATACAGCGTAAATTGTGACACGGATAAAATTGCTCCGCCTGTCTCGACCACAGACAGATTCATCTTGCCGGTATCATCTTCAAAAATACGCAACCCAGCCACTTTGTCCGCTAGGTACTTCGCATCTTGCTCCGTATCCTCGTGGGTAATTCCGACCAGCAGCATCAACCCTTGCTCAATTCGACCGATGGTTTGATTATGGGCGGTTACTTCCGCACGTTTACAGCGTTGAACAACTACTCTCATCGTGATCTCCTTACTTTTTGCGGCAACAAGCTAGCTCTGCATAATACGTTGAACGGAATACACGTCTTTGACACGCTTTATTTTTTCTACTACAGACTGTAGATGATCAATATTTTTAATTAAAATGGTCATATGAATCGTTGCCATTTTGTTTTTATCGGAACGCCCAGAAACAGCTGAAATCATGGTCTTGCTCTCGGATACGGCTTGAAGCACTTCGTTTAAGAAGCCACGGCGATCATGTCCTGTAATCTCAATTTCCACATTGAAATTGGATTCAACAGCCTCCGCCCAATCCACTTCAATAACGCGTTCCTCTTCACCCATCGTGGTTGGAATGTTCGTACAGTCCGAACGATGGACAGATACACCGCGTCCACGTGTGATGTAACCAATAATGAAATCCCCTGGCACAGGGTTACAGCAACGAGCAAAACGTACTAGCAGGTTATCTACACCTTTGACACGTACACCGTTGGTAGGACGGCTTCTGCGCTCTGTAGCAGCAGGAGCTTTGACCTCTTTCACTTCGCTGCTCAGCTTAATAACTTGTGCTTCTTCTGCTTCTTTGCGCAACTTCTCCGTAAGTTTGGTACAAATCTGTGCCGCCGTAATCCCGCCAAACCCAACAGCCGAGAGCATGTCTTCTATATCACTAAAATTGAACTTCTTCGCTGCTTCTAGTAACTTGTCGTCGCTCATTAAGGTTGGAGGATCGATAGCTAAACGTTTCAGCTCGCGTTCGATCATATCCTTACCTTTTTCAACGTTCTCTTCCCGCTTTTCTTTCTTAAACCATTGCTTAATTTTGCTGCGTGCGTGCGAAGATTGCGCGATCTTGATCCAATCTTGACTTGGACCATAGGAATGCTTGGATGTTAAAATTTCAATGATATCGCCGGTCTTAAGCTTATGATCGAGTGGAACGATGCGCGAATTGACTTTGGCGCCAATTGTACGGTTCCCAACTTCGGTATGAATGCGATATGCAAAATCCAGCGGAACCGAGCCTGCCGGAAGCTCGATGACTTCTCCTTTTGGCGTAAAAACGAATACAAGATCAGAGAAGAAATCCATCTTCATGGATTCCATGAATTCAGACGCATCATTCGTTTCATGCTGAAGCTCCAGAATTTCGCGGAACCAGCTCATTTTATCCTCGAAGGTGCCCGATGGAACAACAGAACCGCCCTCTTTATAAGCCCAGTGTGCCGCGATCCCAAACTCAGACGTCCGATGCATTTCCCACGTCCGAATCTGAACCTCTAGCGGTTCACCCTTCGGTCCAATAACGGTCGTATGCAAGGATTGGTACATATTCGGCTTCGGCATCGCAATATAATCTTTGAAGCGCCCAGGCATTGGTTTCCATAACGTATGAATGATACCCAAAGAAGCATAGCAATCCTTAATGCCATCAACAATGACACGAAGCGCCATGAGATCGTAAATTTCGTTAAATTGCTTGCCGCGGGAGCTCATCTTTTTGTAAATACTATACAGATGCTTAGGTCTTCCAGAGATATCCCCTTGAATCCCCATTTCATCCAATTTCTCTTTGATGCTGTGAATCACATCTTCGATGTATTGCTCACGCTCTGTCCGCTTCTTCTGCATGAGGTTTACAATCCTGTAGTATTGCTGCGGATTCAAATAACGGAGGGCAATGTCCTCCATCTCCCATTTGATCGTGGAAATACCAAGGCGATGTGCGATCGGACAGAAAATCTCCAGTGTTTCTTCCGCGATGCGGCGCTGGCTTTCTTCCGATTGATATTTCAGTGTACGCATATTGTGTAGACGATCCGCAAGTTTGATCAAAATAACGCGAATATCCTGCGCCATTGCCACGAACATTTTGCGGTAATTCTCATTCTGCTGCTCTTCTTTGGATTTGAACTTTATGCGCTCCAGCTTCGTCAAACCATCAACGAGCATCGCACAGGTTTTCCCGAATTTATCTAGAACAGTTTCCAACGAAACTGTTGTGTCTTCAACAACATCATGCAGAAGCGCAGCGATCACCGAAGTGACATCCATCTGCATATTCACCAATATATCTGCAACAGCGAGTGGATGCAGAATATAGGGCTCACCTGATTTGCGCACTTGGCCATGATGGGCTTCATCCGCGAATTCATAGGCCTCCCGAATCCTCTGCAAATCATTCTCTTTCAGATAGGTGGCGGCCTTTTCCAGCAGCTGCTCTATACCCATGCATCTACCCATTCCCTTTAGTCGATTTTTATCCATTATGCCTGCAAGTCAGGCCCCTCGTCAACTATTCGCGTACATGCTTTCGACAAAAAGCATCATAGATGCCGTAAAAGCATAGCGTTCGGTCCCTAAAATGCTATGAAAAAGAGAACCGAATAACGTACATTCGATTCCCCAGACCTATCTTAATATTGAACAAGTGAGACGACATCAATACCATCGAACTTGTTGCGACCATCTAAATAAGTAAGCTCGATTAAGAAAGCAGCACCGACCACTTCACCGCCAAGCTGCTTGATCAAATCAACAGACGTTTGAATCGTTCCACCCGTTGCTAGTAAGTCATCAGCAATCAATACTTTTTGACCAGGCTTAATCGCATCCTTGTGCATAGCAAGCTTATCTTTGCCGTATTCAAGCGCATAATCAGCCTCAATCGTTTCACCAGGTAATTTGCCGCTTTTACGAATCGGAATAAAGCCAATACCCAATGCACAAGCCAGTGGAGCACCAATGACAAATCCACGTGCTTCTGGTCCCGCAATAACATCAATTTCCTTGTCTTGGATCAGTTGTTTTAATTGCTCAATGGCCTCTTTATATACAGGACCATTCTGAAGCAATGTTGTAATATCTTTAAATCGAATACCTGGTTGTGGAAAGTCCGGGATAACGCGAATGTAATCTTTGAAATTCATTAAGATTTCCTCCAATGTAAACTCTATTATTTTAGTAGAAAAGAAAGTATTCCATTCTTTATACTTTTGCTTCGCATCTACCTTGGTAAACGCGCTCGTCCTCAGAGGACGACGGATTCGTTTATCCTGGTGTGATCAGCGATCCATTGCTCCAGCTCTTTCGCTGAAGAATACATAACAATGGCTTCAACTTCTTGACGATGCAATCGATGCTGGTACAATCGTGATGTGGTTAAATCTCTTTTGGCAGGCGTTGCACTCAATGTAACCATATTATCATGTTTCACGACAAATTCTAATTCCTCAAAGACAGATAAAATAAAATGAATCATTCCGAGAGAAAGTCCAGAACGCTTACTAAAAGCCGTCATCATTCGGGTATCGTGTAATTGAAGTGACTTCTCTTTCTGCAAGGTGCCATAAAGCATCTTGAACATATCACGGGAAGGCAATGTATTTCCACTATCTTGCCCTAACTCAGCAAAAACGGGGTAACACCGCATCATACTTGTTGCCTGCTGAAGTACACCTTCCAAACTTGTAATACGACGAGGTAACGTGTACAAAATGACATCCTGCAACTCGCCGAACGCCATTGAACTTGCAGCTTCATTCCCTGGTCTCACTTGTTCTGTATCCTGCACAATCCAATACGGCACATGAGGACCGACCTGTGCAGCTGTTGACTGGAACAAAGCTACATCCGCTTCATCAAAAAGCACAATTCCTGGCGATCTTAGTGGCGCCGTTGGTCCCGCTGCAAGATTGTTCGTAAGCGCTGAAAGCTTCACATGCAATTGTCCCGTACCGCGCCAATCAAACACCTGCGTATGTGGGATGCGTAAATCCTGCATAATGATTTGCGGCTTCCGGACACCATTCCACTCATTGATCGAGAGTTCACCCAGCACATCGACCTTGGCCGAAGGCGCAATAAGTGTTGCCAAACTTCCTTTGCCGAAGCCTACAGCTTCAACCGAGCAGCTAATCTCATCTTTCGCTTGAGAAAGAGCCAGCTTCAAATGCTGTTTCTCCTTGCCCATAGTTCGAATTTCATCAAGACCTAGCTCCGTAAACATGAACTTCGGCGATGGATTTCCCATTCCGAATGGGGCCAGCAGCTCAAGTCCCTCAATGCTTGTAATCGGAACATCCGCTAGGTTGCACTGATTATCTACACGTAACACCGGTACGTAATCTTGCTCCGTTAAAGTTGCTCCTGCAAGCTCATTTAGTCGGAGTGCAAAAGCTTCAAGATGCCCGCTATCCAAGCTCATCCCAGCCGCAGCTTGATGACCTCCGTAGTGGTCAAGCAGATCTTTACAGGCTGTTAACGCCTTATGCAAATCGAAGCCTGCAATTGAACGTGCAGAGCCCTTGGCCATGCCCTTTTGTGGATCAATACTTAACACCAGCGTGGGCCGATAAAATTTCTCCACAATCTTGGAGGCAACAATTCCAACAACACCGACATTCCAATTCTCTTTGGCTACGACAATGACTTTATCCAAGCCTTTTGCTCTCTGCTCTTCTGCCATAACAAACGCTTCTTGGACCATATCCTCGACGATTTGTTGACGCTCTTTATTCAGCATATCCAATTCGAAGGCAATTTGCTCCGCTTCTTTTTCATCTGTAGTGGTCAGCAGTTTGACGGCAATGTCAGCCGCTTCTAACCGTCCACTCGCATTAATTTTGGGAGCAAGTGAGAATCCAATATGCCCAGCGGTAATCTCTTTCCGTTCTATACCAGATACACTGATTAGGGAACGAAATCCAACGTAATTGGAATCTTGCATGCGTGCTAACCCCATCTTCACGAGCAACCGGTTCTCACCTGTAAGCGGCATAAGGTCGGCAACCGTTCCAAGGGCTGCGAACTCAAGAAGCTCTTCTGGAAACCGTTCCAGCAACGCATGCGCAAGCTTAAACGCTACACCTACACCAGCTAATAATTTGTAAGGATACGAACAACCTGGCTTCTTAGGGTTAATGACAGCTAAAGCTTCAGGTAAGATTTCTGGCGGCTCGTGATGATCAGTTACGATGACATCTAAACCTAACTCTTGGCAATAGGCAATTTCTTGGACGGCGCTGATCCCCGTGTCCACGGTAATGAGCAACTGAACGCCTTGCTCTTTCGCTAACGCGATTGCACCGCGATTCAAACCGTAGCCTTCACGAATCCGATGGGGGATATACGTATCGAAATGAGCCCCTAACCCTTTTAACAAATGCGCCATTAGGGACGTGCTGCTGACACCATCTGCATCATAGTCCCCGTAGACACGAATCAACTCGTTATTTTGCAACGCTTTGCGAATTCGCTCCACAGCAGGAAGCATCCCGTCTAGCAAATAGGGATCATGGTAATCACCGATGCCACCTTGCATAAATTGTCTGGCCTCTGGCACGCTGCGGATATCTCGAAGTACTAGAATACGGGCAACCAACGGGTCTAGCCCCAGCTCACGTATAAATTCTTCTACAAGCGCTTCATCCGCATTTCCAATGTTCCATCTTGCTTTAGGTGCTAGCACTTGGTGGGTCCTCCTTGGCACTTTCCTAAGAAAATTTCATGATAAACTAAGACTTCCGATAACAATTAGTGTAAGACAGACGGCAGCTCACTTGCTTCCTCATCCCCCTGTTGTTTATAGGGATAGCCTGCATCATAGGGATTCACATGGATGAACACATTAGTCACATGATGATACTGTTTCATGAGCTGTTGTTTAATTTTCTTCGATACTTCATGTCCCTCCCAAACGGAGAGCCTTGGATTTACACTAATTGTCATTTCGACAATGACATAATGTCCATGCTCTCTAGCGCACAGGTCATCAACCGTAATAACACCAGAAATTCTTTGAACGACAGCAACGAAATCAGCTGCATCTTCTTGATGGAGCACGTTTTCTGCTGAAGTCGACAAGATTTTGCTAACAAGGGAGAACCCCATTTTACATATCAAAAGTGCAATGATTAGTCCAGCTACTGAATCTATGTAAGATACTGCAGAATAACCCATCGCTTGACCGAGCAGCGCTGAGAGTATACCTATGAGGGCTACAAAAGAAGAGTATATATCGGAACGGTGTCTTCGCGCATTGGCAATGAATTCCTTCGTTCCTAGCTGATTGCCAATCCGATTGATGTATTGGAACATGACTTCCTTCGCTAAAAACGAAACTCCAAGAACTGCAAGTGAATACAAATTGGGTTCATATTCTACATGGTTAATCAGTGATTTGGCAGTTGTGATTCCCATTTCAGCACCAATCACTAGAATCAGGACTGCAAGCAGAATGGAACCTACTGAATTTTTTTTATCCAACCCTCGGAAAGATACACTCGAAAACAGCGTCCTCGTTGTTCTTAATCTCAGGATGACAGCCCCTAACACACAAATACCTGCAAGTGATTGAGACGCCGCTGCGAGCAGCGCAATACTATGAGCCTGAAAGCCAACGATCCCTTTCAGACAAACCATCACGATAAGGAGGAGCATACCTACCCAAAGCGCATATTCTGTCTTCTGAAAACCCTCGTCATTCACGTGGACATTCCCCCCGAACGGATACAAAGGCCGCGCAACAATCACGCGGCCGGTTATTATGGTTATTACGCTGCAGCTTTCTTTTTAGAACGCGATAATGATTTTTTTTTGAACAAATACCACAAGGAACATGCAATAAAGATGGAAGAGTAAGCACCGCTCGTTAAACCAATTAACTTGGCCAAAGCGAACAGCTTAATCGACTGACTTCCAAAAATATACAAGCAACCAGCTGCAAGTAACACAACGAGAACGGTATTGATGTTCCGTGCCATCGTTTGCCAGATACTATCATTGACCAAGGCTATAAGATCTGCGTCTGTCTTAAGCTTTGCAAACCGTAGATTTTCACGGATTCGGTCAAAGATAACGATCTTATCATTGATGGAATAACCGATCGTAGTCAATACAGCCGCAAGGAACGGAAGGTTCACTTCGAAGCGGAAAATGGCAAACATCGCGATAACCATGAACGCATCGTGTAAAATTGCAATAATGGCCGCTAAGGCAAATCGCCATTCGAAACGGATACTGACATACAAGCAAATTAATACGCTTGAAATCGCAACAGCGTAAACTGCTTTAATTAATAATTCTTTGGCAAGCTGAGGATCAACCGTGTTGATTTCCTTCGAAACCTCTGCACTGTATGCCGATGCAAATGCTTTCTGAATCTTGTCCACTGTCGCATCGTCTAGCACATCATCGAAACGGATTGACACACGGTCACTGTTATTGCCTCCAATGGTTGGATCTGCATATTTGGACTTCACATCACCATTGGTCGTCAATCCATGCAAGATTTCTTCAACCTTTGTACTATCCAGCTGTTTACCCACAACTAGGTCAATATTCGTTCCTGCTTTGAAATCAACCCCGAAGTTCATGCCAGATGTTAAAATAACCACTAAACCGACGATAAGAATCACGGCTGATACGATGAAAAATTTATTGCGATTTTTTACAAAATCAAACTTATTCTTAGAGTCCACGGATGTCTGCCTCCTTCACACCGAAATAACTTGGCTTTTTGAGCAAATTACCTCGGATAATAAGATGCAGCAGCCATCTGGAGAACAAGACGTTCGTTAAGATACTGATAATAATACTCATCATCGTAATAACTGCGAAGCCGCGAATGGCACCATTACCTACATAGTAAAGTACGACACCCGCGATTAAATTCGTTACGTTCGCATCCATAATGGTACGGAAAGAATGTTTCGTTCCTGCCTTCAAGGAAGAAAGAATACTTTTGCCAGCACGGATTTCTTCGCGAATTCTTTCATACGTGATAATGTTTGCATCGACAGCCATACCGGCACCCAAAACAAGGGCAGCAATACCTGGCAGTGTTAGCGTTGCATTCATAAAGTCGAAAATAGCTAACAAAACCCAAACATACGTAATGAGTGTGAAAGCAGCAACAAGTCCTGGTACACGATAATAAAGCACCATGAACAGGAAGATGAGAACGGAAGCGATTAACCCCGCTCTAGCTGTCTCGTGTAAGGAAGCTTTCCCTAACGTAGCATCAACACGTTGTATGTATTTTTCAGTTAACTTTAGCGGCATAGCGCCCAAGTTAATCATTTTCGCTACTTTGGTAGCTTCGGTCACGCTAGTTTGTGTAATAATGGCAGAGTCGCTATCAATCGGGAAATTGACAGATGCCGTTGATTGAAGCGCATCATCCAAGTAAATGGATAGTGTGCTGCCAACGAGCTTTGTTGTAACTTCCTTGAATTTCTCTCTGCTTTTCATTTTAATTTCAACAATCGGTTGCTTCGAGTTCGGATCGTAGCTTAATTTCGCTGCATTCTCGACGAAGTCAGTTCCGTTCATGTAAACCGTTCCATCTGGACCTCTGAAAGTAAGTACAGAAGGCTTAGACATCAGGGTACGAACTTCTTCTTCATTTTCTACGCCTGCAAGACGAACACGGATACGATCTGATCCCTCTGGATAGACCTCAGGTTCAGCAACACCTAGTGTATCAGCACGCTTTGCAAGACTTTGTGCTGCTTCCGTAAGCGTTTCCTTCGTTAAAGGTTGTCCGGCCGCCAAAGGCTCTGCGGTGTACAAAATTTCAAATCCGCCTTTTAAATCCAAACCAAGTTTAATTCGGTCTACGAGTCCAGGGCTCGTTACTCCAACTGCGCCAAGAACAATGACAACCGTTAGAAAAAAGAACGAAATTCTTTTCCAATCCAGCATCTCTTGCTAGTCTCCCTTCAATACTCAATATGCCTATTATACTCAGGTCTGAAAAACGAGTCAATTTAAGTCGTTTCATGCAAAATAAACGGCTACACCGTCCTCTTTGGACGGATGCGTTTATCACGCAATATAGCCGACTTATTGAGCGAAGCATATATATTCTATATTGAAAAATAAGCCCATTCTTAGAATTGGGCCCCTCTATACATACTAATCGTCATCCAGTTCATAAACGCAGTAGATTTGAGCGACAAAATGTCATTTACGATTTGATGGAGAGAAGGCAACCCTGTTTTACGGTACTTATCACTGACACAATCCCATATATCCTTGCCTGTAACATGCTCATATCCAAGCAGAATAAATTCCTCTACCTTGCTCAAACATAAGTTTTCAATAATTTCATTCAGTTCATGGTCGGAAAGACCCGGACTCTCTTCTTCACTTCCGTTATCCTGTTCGTCATTCATGGGGGATCCTCCTAAGGCATCGTTTTACCTGTATGTTGAGTAATTCGAGAGTCATCCTGCATTTTCCTGCTGAATACGCCCTTGTCCTTAAAATCTTAGCATGAGCTTGGCCAGCTCGCGCATAGTCATAGGTATGACGTTATCGGAAGAGGGTATGGCAGTGACCAAGCAATCGTTTATTAGAGGTACAATGATCCTGCTCGCCGCAGGCATTTTGAATCGCATTCTTGGCTTCATACCCAGAATGACCCTACCGCGAGTCATTGGTGCCGAAGGCATCGGTATTTATCAAATGGGTTGGCCATTCTTATCTGTTATTTTAACCATCATCACCGGAGGCATTCCTGTCGCCATTGCCAAGCTGATTGCTGAAGCGGAAGCAGAGAATAATGAGACCCGTATACGCAGTGTACTGCGTATATCTTTAGCCATCACAATAACCCTAAGCATCATTTTTACTGTTATCTGTATCGTAGGTGCTTCATGGATCACTTCGCATTTGTTGACAGACTCACGTGTTTACTACACCTTCTTATGTATGAGTCCCATGATTCCCATTATTGGTGTCTCTGCCGTGTATCGCGGCTACTTTCAAGGCAGACAAAATATGATTCCCACCGCAACCTCACAAATTATGGAAACATTGATTCGCATTATAATGGTATTGGTTTGTTCGTATATGATGATACCTTATGGTATTGAATATGCGGCAGCTGGAGCGATGATTGGCGTCTTAGCAGGTGAAATAGGCGGACTTGCTGTCTTGGCTATTCATTTTAGATGGGATAAAAAAGCTTCACCGAAGTCACCTCTTGCTCAAATCGGAACAACGAAAACAACAGGACGACTAACGAATTTACGTAGAATCTTACGCATTTCCATCCCGATCACAGGAAGTAAACTCATTGGTGCCAGTTCCTACCTACTTGAATCGATTTTAATTGCTCAAAGCTTAGCGATCGCTGGTATTTCCACTTCCCTAGCAACCGCTCAGTATGGTGCCTTACAGGGGATGATTATTCCCATTATTCTTTTACCAAGCGCGCTTACTATGTCCTTATCCGTCTCGTTGATTCCTTCTCTAAGTGAGGCAGCTGCACGTAAAGACCTCAAAACGATTCATATGCGTTTGCATCAATCCTTGAAGCTCGCCTTAGTCACGGGTGCCCCATTCTCAGTCCTTATGTTTGTACTAGCTAAACCGATTTGTACCTATTTGTACAATCAGCCTGATGTAAGTGTTATGCTCAAAATGATGGCACCCATTGCGATATTTATTTATTTTCAAGCCCCGCTGCAATCTGCTCTGCAAGCATTAAATAAACCTGGTTCAGCACTAATCAACACATTGATTGGTTCATCTGTTAAGCTCATATTGATTTATTGGTTAGCCAGCAAGCCTGAAATGGGGATTCATGGAGCTGTATTTGCGATAAATGTCAATATTGTTTTAGTCACATTGCTGCATTGGAATAGCGTAGTCCGACTACTCAAATTCCGTATGGATGGCCGCAGTTTTGGCAAAATTGGTGCAGCCATGCTTCTCTCTGGCGTCATTTGCTATTTCATCATGTACGCGCCTTGGATCTCATTAACTTGGATTCGTTTTGTCTCTTCCTTACTTCTAGGGCTCTTCTCCTATATCTTCTTCATCACCATATTCCGGCTAATAAGTCCAAAGGATATTGGGCGCCTCCTGCATATGGGCAAAAAAATAATACGTTGAATCGCTCGCGGCTTACCTCTTGCGGTCCAGAAACATTCTTCCTCGATGATCAATCGAGCAATAAAAAACTTCTTTAAAGTCACGTGCGCCTTTATCTTGAAGCTGGTTTTTCAACCAAAACCTCGTTTGACCGATTTTCTCTAAATTATCATCCTGTACTTTACCATCCATAATAAGAGGCAGCGGCAAGCCTTCGTAGCGAATTCCTTTCACCTGTGAATCTCCAGCCCCTGTCTCTTTCTCATCTTTTTCTTTCTCGACAACACTCAATTTCCCCGAAGGCTCCAGTATGGCAAATTCCACATCCGCCACGTTCATAATTTTATTTTGTCTTAACTGCAGCATCAGATCATCTAAATTATAACGATGCTTCTTCATTTCCTCGCGGTTGAGCATTCCCTTATTGATGAGAATACTCGGTTTCCCGTCAAAAAGCACACGAATTGTGCGACTCTTTAACGTGATATAGGCAATAATTACTTGAATTAGCACCAACGTTCCCATTGGTAAAAGGCCATCCATAAGAGGTTTCTCCACATCTTCAAGCACGAAAACAGCAATCTCCGCAATCATGATAGAAATGACAAGATCGAAAAGCGACAGTTTACCAATTTCACGTTTCCCCATGATACGAAGCATGATAAACACGACAAAATAGATAAGCACCGTACGCAAAAAAATGGTCAGAATATCCATCACAACCTCCCTGATCTAAGCTCTTGCTTGTTCTCGGAGTTCACTGGTATTCTGACCGCCTACGCACTTCATCATGCAGATATTACGTATTCAATTGTTGGCAATTACAACAAGAATAATTTGAAATACAACGTAGAAATCAGCAGCAGCAGCAGACAAATCGGCGCAGCAACCACCACATACTCGCTTTGTTTTAGCTTTACTCCATCATAATAGGTAAAAGATGCCGCATATAAACTGGCAATTGAGCTTATCAACGTCACTCCGCTTCCGATACCGCTTCCGACGATCAATGACCACCATATCGGCTGACTAGATACCTCTAAGACTTGTTCCATATGGTCGACAATCGGAATTATGGCTGCTATGAAAGGGATATTGTCCATCATGGCAGCACCAAATGTATTGAGCCATAACAGCAAAATCGATAAAAACGGGATACTCCCTTGGCTAAGCTCAAGTCCTCTGGTTGCAACGAACCCCGTAAAGCCCGAATACGTTAAGCCCCCTACCATAATGAACAATCCTAAGAAATAGAGCCATTGTGTTTCTTTCAGATGATGCCAGACCGCACCATAGTCTTTGCTTTTGATAAGGTCTAGTATGTCTTTGTAATTCATCCCGAGTAAAGCGAGCGCTCCGCAGGCTGCAATGTAGGCTGGGCTCCACGCTAGCACACTATGGAGGCTCACTATAACAATTGTCAAAAGAGTTATCCCACTACTTCCTATAACATATCCTCTATTTGCAGATAAATAGGAGCTAGGCTTTAAACTGAGTAGTTCGCGCATATAAGCTTCGGCTGCAACCAATCGCTTGCGATAGATCAACCACATAATGAGATAGACCACAGCCAATAAAAAGCAGATCAGAGGTAACAGACGGATAAACATGTCCCCCGCCGAAATGTGTCCAGATGCCCCTAGCATACGGCTAGGAAGATTTCCCATGATGGTGGCTGCACCACCGATATGTACGGACAATAGCATAGAAATCAGAAATGGAGCTGGGAGCAATCTCATCTTCTTAGAAGCAACAATGATGAAAGGTACGATGACAACGACAGCCATTAAGCTGTCCAACAGGGCAGAAATGAGGGCCGCAAGAAGCGATAAGCTAATAATTAGCGTTAGCGCCCGCATCCGGTATTTTCGAACGATTGAACTCACAATATACGAAATAATACCTGTTTTTTGAAAAAGGCTGGAAATAATGAAAAGGCTCACGAGATAGATCAATATTGGCCAATTCGCGTAGCTCGTTACTGCCTTTTGAAGTGGTATGATGCCTAAAAGCAGCATTAAACAGGCTCCACCTAGTGCAGTGTAGATCCGATCCCATTTTTCAATCAATATACAAACATATGCCGCCGCGAAAATGATAAGCGCCGCTACGGCTTGCCACATAGCTGGACCTTGAGAGAATTCAGTCATAAATAATCACACTCCTTTGATCTATAGTTTGTACTAATTCTATGTGCTTGGCCATACAATGATGATAATGAAGCGTTCGAATATAGGAAAGGAATGATGCCTGTGAACCCTATGAAAACGGTCAGTCAGGTTCGAATAACATCGCCTTTATTTTCAGGACTCGTCTACTCATTTACGATGATGACGATCGGAACCATCGTGACCTCCTTGTTTTTGCTTTTAACGAGCACACAAGAAAGCTCTTTGCACACCTTAACAACCATCATCCACGCAGTCTCGTTATTTATTGGAGGATGGGTTTCAGGTAAACGAGCCGGAAGCCGCGGCTGGTATCACGGGGGCATGGTTGGCGTCTTCTATTTCATTCTTATTTTCTTAGTCGGTTTTCTAGCATTTGATGCTGGATTGAATCTTCAATCCCTCAAATTACTTGGCATTTTATTCGCATCTGGGGCGCTCGGAGGCATGCTTGGTGTAAACACGCAAAAATAAGTCTTTTCAGTGAAGTTTGCACTCCCCCCCCTTTGATTGTGGTATAATGTCATAGTTATTGCCGCACAAAACTTCCAATAAATAGGGGGGAAACACCATGAGCCCTTTTCAATCTATGACACACGCTACAGTCTATATTGTACTTACAATTTTCGCTTTTGTAATCATTGCGACACGAAAGAGCCCGTACACCATTGCGAGTAGCTTCGTTCAAGAAATATTCACCTCACGAAAGTACCTTTTTCACTTTATTGGCATGCTGATGATTCTCATGTTCAACAAGTTCGAAATGTCCATTGAAAAAGGTATGCAATACAGAGCCGATTTTACGAAGTCGATTTATAGCATTGAAGGTGACTTTGTAGCGTCAATTCAAACCTTTTTTCACAATGATATCCTAACGGCTATTTGTAGTTACTTTTATGTAATCATTTTTCCATCTCTCATGATTACATCGATTGCACTGTATACGTACCAGAAGAATCACAAGCTCTTCTACGCTGTCTGTTACGCTCTAATGTTCAATTATATGATCGCTATTCCATTTTATCTCTTTTTCCCAGTGAATGAAGTATGGTCTTTCCACCCAAAAGTGAATTTACTTATCTTAGATGTGTTCCCAACGTTTGAGCAAGATTATAGACCCTTGTCTGGTCTCGACAATTGCTTTCCAAGCTTACACACATCGATTTCTGTCTCGATGGCCGTCATTGCGGTTAGGAGCCGTAATATGTTCTGGAAGGTTTTTGTTCCATGTGCCGCGGCATTTATTATCTTCACGATTTTCTATCTAGGCATTCATTGGTTGTCCGATATGTGTGCCGGTATCGTACTCGGTGTAGTAGCAGCACGAATGGGTCTACGCATTGCCGAAGGCCGCCTCATCCTTGGGGAACGCGCATTACTCAAACGTCGATTAAAGAATAATGAATACTAAGCAAACAAAAAGCGAGAGCCTATTATAGGACCTCGCTTTTTTCAATTTTCTATTCCTTCGCAGATTGGGTTTGTGCAACCGCATTAACTGCAGAGCGATCAAATGTTAATTTGGTAACATCGTTTACACGAATTACACAAATGTCATCCGTAATTTCCACGATCGTTCCGTGAAGCCCGCCAATCGTGACAACCTTATCCCCTTTTTTCAATCCTCCGAGCATTTGACTACGTGTTTTCTGTCTTTTTTGCTGTGGACGAATAAGTAAGAAGTACAGAACTACGAACATGAGCACTAAGGGCCCGTATGTATACAAATATCCTACTGCACCAGTGCTTGCAGTATCGTCAGCCAATAGAAACATAGGTATCCTCCTCTCTTAGAATCCTCTTTCATTATCATTCAGCCCGTAAGCAGCAAAGAAGGAATCACGGAAATCAAGTAAACGATCTTCCTTAATGGCTTCTCTGACCTCACGCATAAGCTGTAGTAGAAAGTGAAGGTTATGTATCGTTGTCAATCGAATACCAAACGTTTCATCCGCTTTGATGAGATGGCGAATATAAGCTCGGCTATAATTGGTACACGTATAGCAGGAGCATTTCGCATCTAAGGGCCCAAAATCTGTCGCATATTTGGCGTTACGAATGACCAACCTCCCCGTGCTAGTCATGCATGTACCATTCCTAGCAATCCGTGTCGGTAACACGCAGTCGAACATATCAATGCCTCGGATAGCGCCTTCAATCAAGGCATCTGGGGAGCCAACACCCATGAGATAACGGGGCTTGTTCACAGGCATAAGCGGTGTCGTGTAATCTAGCACTTCATACATCAAATGCTTAGGTTCACCCACACTCAGTCCACCAATAGCATACCCCGGGAAATCCATGGAAGTCAACTGCTCGGCGCTCAGCCTGCGTAGATCTTCATGCATGCCTCCTTGAATGATGGCAAACAAGCCTTGGTCCTGCGGTCTAGCATGACTTTGCAGGCAACGCTCTGCCCACCGTGTCGTACGCTCCAACGATTTTTTCACATATTCATACTCAGCAGGGAAAGGCGGACATTCATCGAATGCCATCATGATATCAGAACCAAGCGCATTCTGAATTTCCATCGCTTTTTCCGGTGAAAGAAATAGCTTGTCTCCATTCAAATGCGATTTAAATTGAACGCCTTCTTCGGTAATTTTACGCATATTGCTTAAGCTGAATACTTGAAAACCACCACTGTCCGTCAGAATGGGACGATCCCAATTCATGAACTTGTGTAATCCGCCAGCTTCTTTCACAATCTCATGTCCAGGGCGAATAAACAAATGGTACGTATTACTCAAAATGATTTGCGCGTCCATCGTTTTCAATTCTTCTGGACTCATCGTCTTCACCGTTGCTTGTGTGCCCACTGGCATAAACGCGGGCGTTTCTATAACGCCATGCGGAGTGTGAACGCGGCCCAAACGAGCGCCGGATTGTTTACAGGTTTTAATCGATTCATAGGTTACTGCTGCTGTCATCATATCCACTTCCTATTCTAAGCTTGCTCTTCTCGTTAGTTTACTTTCCTTAATAAATGAACATGGCATCGCCAAAGCTGAAAAACCGATACTGCTCTTTCACAGCCTCCTCGTAGGCCTTCATCACATGCGTTTGTCCCGCTAATGCGCTAATGAGCATGAGCAGCGTCGACTTCGGAAGATGGAAATTCGTCAACAACGCATCGACGACACCGAACGAATACCCAGGATAAATAAAGATAGACGTCCATCCTTGCGAGGGCTGAATGATTAAAGGCTCGCCCTCTATGTAGCTTGGCTGCTCTCGACTCAACCCTGCGGCTGTCTCAAGTGTGCGTGCAGATGTCGTACCAACCACAATGACACGTTTACCTGCTGCCTTGGTTTCATTAATTAGTGAAGCTGTTTCCGCTGTAAGTATGTAATATTCGGCATGCATTTGGTGATCTTCAATCTTGTCTACAGATACAGGACGAAAAGTACCTAGACCTACGTGCAGCGTTACAAACGCAAGTCGCACACCTTTGGCACCAAGCCTAGCCAAGTAGTCTTCCGTGAAATGCAGGCCCGCGGTTGGCGCGGCGGATGACCCTTCATGCTTCGCATAGACGGTTTGATAACGCTCCCGCTCCGATAGCTGCTCCTTGATGTAAGGCGGTAGCGGCATTTCTCCTAATTGATCGAGAATCTCATTAAAAATACCGGAATAACGGAATTGCAGCACGCGCGCTCCCATTTCTCCCACTTCCACCACTTCCGCAGTTAACAGCGGTTCCTTATCATCAGCAGCCGTCGTACCGAATACGGCTACCGCTCCTAATTGCATGCGTTTCCCCGGCTTGACTAAAGCCTCCCACCGATCCTCGCCTAGCGGCTTCAGCAGCAATAATTCGACTTTAGCGCCCGTGTCTTTCTTCATACCAAAAAGCCGTGCTGGAATGACTCGTGTGTCATTCATCACGAGTAAATCCCCGGCTTCTACGTATTCAATCAGATCTTCAAACGTGCGATGAGCCATTTCACCTGTTTCTTTATTCAAAGTTAGTAGTCTAGACGCCGTGCGTTGCAGCAACGGCGTCTGGGCAATCAAAGATTCAGGTAATTCAAAATCGAAAGCTTGTACTTCCATCTTTTATATTCATTCCTTCGTTATGTTGACCCCAGTATAATACGTCTGAAGTATTTTTTTGTAATCGTAACCCATCTCCGCAAAGCCTTTTGCCCCCCATTGGGACATACCTACGCCATGCCCAAAGCCTTTTCCACGAAAAATAATAGGACTGCCAAGTAGTGTAGTGGATCCTTTTGGTGGAATGCCAGAAGTTCCACTCAAAACGGGCTTACTAACACCCTTACTACTTATCGTCATGATATCCGTTTTCTTCACAGCAGTGGGTTGTGATTGTTTCCCAGATAACACATAGACACTATCTGTCGTCCCAGTGCTCGAAACAATGCCCGTGCTGCTCAGGAAAGCTAAGCTTGCAACATTAGAGCTAGTACCAGTATAACTGCCAGCTCCTTCTATTTCAAACAGCGTGCTTGGTAATCCACCAAGTGCGCTCCGAATGTCATCGGGATTCTTCACATTGACAACAACACCGTTCGCTTTCAACTCGATAGCGCGGCCAGAAGGCCCTCTTTTGGAAACTTCAAGTGATGTTAATTCTCCGTTGATGGGAGTTTTCGTAAATGACTCAAGCTTACTTTTGATTTCACTTAATGTAAAAGGGCCTCTAATCCAAGAATAAGCATTCGATTCCCTCTCTTGACCAAGAATCACGACTTTCTCCTTCGCTGCAAGCTTCGCGATGGCTGGATTTGCTACGTTATCAACGTACGGAGCTAGACGGACATTCACATCCTGCTCTGTCGCTTCGTAAATTGCCTTACCAGACTTATCCTTTTGTCCACTATCCTTCACATACAAACTATGTACAAAGCCGATTCGACCGTCTGCCAATTGAATCTGATACCAGATGGCTTTACCCTGTTCAGCACCTTCATCTGGACTTGCAACGCTGCGCAAATAATCAACAGAATTGCCCCAAGCCTCTGTAGAATCTGCGGTCTTCCCACCTGCATTCGATCCAAATACAGGTAAAATCAAGGCACCGCGTTTATCTGACATCACTTCATCCTTCGTGGCATCAACCGCTTGATTACCAGCCGTAAATTCTTTATCCAAACCGTAATAAGCCTGGTCCAGCGTTGTATCCGTGACCTGAGCAATCTCATATTTATTCCCTTGATAAATGGCATACGTACGCGCCGCAACAGCTTGCGCCTTCAATGCTTCTGCTGGCCATTGCGCGTTAAGTTCAGCGCCAATGACCCCGTATAAGTACTGCTCCATGGGAACTTCATTCACCAAAGCCAGTCGGTCATGATATGTGCTTATCTCCATGTCTCCCCGGAAACTGCGGTCCAACCGCTCCTTCACAGCTATGCCTTGTTTCTTAGGATGCAGCACCGTTTTCTGCTCTCCTATACCTGTCGAATAATGGGTTACAGCAATTGTAGGACTGCTTGAGGACGTAACATCCGACCTGCGAATCAAATAGACAGCCTTCGTATTCGCAGCTTGGAGAGGTGTGTTGGGTGCAGCTTTCAGTGCTGCTTGCTTCACAGCCTCTAGTTTAGCATCTGTTGCCTCATTACCTACCCAAACGCCGAAGCCAACTTTCCCCATTGCATCTGCCTGTAAAATCAAATCAGCTGTAACACCAGCTTGCGTGTACACACTGATTTGCTGCTGTGCAGCAGCCTCTGTAGCAAAAGTACCCGCACTCAGATGCAGTGGGCCACTGATCGCAGGTGCAGCCAATTTCGTTAAGGCAGCTACCGTTGGGTCTTTCAGCGCTTGGGCTGCCGCAGTTTCTGCTTCAGCCTTCGTAGGCAGATTCCCATAGTAAACTTGGTACACATTTTTACCCAACTTTTCACGACTTAACACGTAGCTTTCCTCTGCCATTACGGCTAGCTTAGTGTTTAGTGTCTTTGCCGCTGTGAAATCTGACGTTTCTAACATCAGCATACTATATTGATCTAATGACATCCGAATCGCTGTATCCGAAACGGAAGCCCATGGCTTCGTCTCCGTATTCGCTGAACTGCGAACACTGATATCAAAACCGCCTGGGGATGATAGTGAAACTAGCGGCTCTATCTTTTTATATTTGGTAGCATTAATCACAAGTGCAACGCGAATCTGATCCAAATGCTTACTTGCTTCCGCATTAGCCTCAGATCCCCCATATGAAATGGCTGTAAACGTTAAAGCTGCAGTCGTTATGATGGCAATACGCTTAGGGTTAATCAGCTTATGTATTCCGAACATGAAGGTATCGAATCCTTTCTTTCTCGTTCATCTAGTAATGTAGACTCTAGCAAGAGATAGAAGTTTTGTTTGCGCGCATAAAAAATTGACAAAAAAAGCTCTTGCCCGCCCTTTCAGCAGCGGCAAAAGCTTACAATTGTCATTCCATTAAAAAGATGAACCGAAATGATTTAACGTTGCTCTGGTATTGGTAAACCAAGATGGTGATATGCCTGCGGTGTCACGGTACGACCTCTAGGCGTACGCTGCATAAAACCGATCTGAAGTAAATACGGCTCATATACATCTTCAATCGTTTGACTTTCCTCACCGATGGTTGCTGCTATAGTCTCGAGCCCGACAGGGCCTCCTTGGAAGCTCTGAATAATGGCACGTAGCATTTTATGATCGATTTCATCAAGTCCCAGGTCATCAACTTGTAAGAGTCGAAGCGACTCTTTCGCTAACTCCATCGTGATGATGCCGTCGCCTCTCACCTGAGCAAAGTCGCGTACCCGCTTCAATAATCGGTTCGCGATACGCGGAGTTCCACGCGAACGCATGCCGATTTCGCGGGCAGCATCACCAACGATGCCGACCTGCAGGATGTCCGCTGTCCGGCTAACGATGTAGCTGAGCTCATCCACCGTGTAAAACTCCAGACGACTAACCACTCCGAAACGGTCGCGCAAAGGCGCAGAGAGCAGCCCTACACGCGTCGTAGCGCCGATCAAGGTAAACGCCGGCAGGTCGAGGCGCACGGAACGTGCACTTGGGCCCTTGCCGATAATAATATCAAGGGCAAAATCCTCCATCGCTGGATATAATACCTCTTCCACCGTCCGGTGGAGTCGGTGAATCTCATCGATGAAGAGCACATCGCCTTCCTGCAGGTTCGTCAGGATGGCTGCTAGATCCCCAGGTCGCTCAATGGCAGGACCTGAGGTCGTACGAATATTCACACCAAGCTCATTGGCGATAATGTTGGATAGTGTCGTTTTACCGAGACCAGGCGGCCCATACAGGAGTACATGATCTAGGGCTTCTTTCCTCATCTTCGCAGCTTCAATATAGATCTTGAGGTTCTCCTTCGCCTGCTTCTGGCCGATATATTCAGCCAAATAACGAGGACGCAGACTATACTCGACCACATTGTCCTCCATCATAAAATTAGCCGATATGATCCGGTCATTGTCCATGGTGTCCCTCCTAAATTTGCACGTTCAGTTTCTTACATCGTAAATAAAGCCTGCAACGCAAGCTTCACTAGGACATCAACGGAGTCGGAAGGTTGCGCTTTGGGTTTCACTTGCAGCCACGCACGATCCACTTCTGCCTCTGTGTAGCCAAGTGTCATTAACGCTTCCTTCGCTTCGCTCCAAGGCAAACCACCTTCGGTTAATTGTGCTGATCCGACAACACTTAATGCGACTGCAGCTTCCGGACTTGAGAAGCTCACAGAGCCGAGCTTATCTTTCAAATCTAGTATAATGCGTTGAGCTGTTTTCTTTCCAATACCAGGAAGCTTCGTTAGAAACGCTAGATTCTCTTGGCTAATCGCCAGGATGACCGCTTCAGGTCTTCCACCCGCTGCCAGAATACCTAGCGCTACCTTAGGACCAATGCCGCTCACATCTAATAATAAGCGGAATAAGGACTGTTCGTCACGTGTGATAAAACCAAACAACAGATGAGCGTCTTCTCGCACGTGATAGTGGATGAACATCGTGACATCCTCGTTTTCCTTATGCGAAAGGGCATACGGATTTGGACAGAATACCCGATAACCCACACCATTCACATCAAGAACTGCATAATCACTTTCACGAAGAGCAACCTTACCTCGTAAGAAATCTATCATCGTTTCCCAACCTCGTTTATCCTAGTTTGAAGTGCAGAGGAATGAGCATGACAAATAGCGATAGCCAGCGCATCCGCGACATCATCTGGCTTCGGCACTTGTGACAGCTTCAGCAAAATTTTGACCATTTCCTGCACCTGCTTCTTCTCTGCATTCCCATATCCAACAACAGCTTGTTTGACTTGAAGTGGCGTATATTCAGCAATCGGTAACCCAGCCTGGACACCTGCAAGTATCATTACACCTCGCGCTTGTCCTACTGTGAATGCCGTTGTAACATTTCGATTAAAAAATAATTTCTCAATGGACATGACATCTGGCTTATATTTCTCTATCAATTGCACCGTAGCGTCATAGACATCCTTCAATCGGATACCAGGATCCGTATGTGCTTCCGTTTGAATCGAACCATATTGTACCGGAACTAGCTTGCTGCCGATTTTATCAATAAATCCAAAGCCTACGATCGCGATCCCTGGATCAATCCCTAGAATACGCAAAGTATTTCTCTCCCATCTTTAAAAAAAGCGAACATATGTAGTCATTTCCATTATAGCAGACAAAATAAACGGCTACAACGTACATCTTGGACTTGTCGGAGTGTTTATCACGAAATATAGCCGACTTCTCGAGTGACACATATAAGTTCTATATTTCAACAAAAAAAAGAGATAGACTCGGGAAATCCCGAAACTATCTCTTTGATTTTATCTATGTGATGGTTTGGCTAGTGTCTTGAAATTGCACCTTCTGTCATTTCTATGGCATAATCGCTAAATGTAGATAATACGCTATTATACTCCTCTATATCGGAGACTCGAATTCCTTCATGCAGCTGTGCTACGGTATCTCTGGGTAAGCTGCTTTCTAACTGCTCTATATTTAGTTGAAAAAAGGTTCGAATGATATGATTATTGGCAGGGGTCCCATCGAATAACGACAGATTGCTGCTGCCATCAATTCCGAAAACTGCCCTTTCTTTGCAGTCTGGAGATAGATCTTCAATGTTTTCCGTAAAAACAACCTTTCCTGTTGCCTCGATGCTTAGCCGCCAGCTCGGATGTTGTTTCTGCAGGGAGAGTAATTCTTGTGACGTATGCGAACCCAACTGACTGCGTTCTTCGCCACAAACATAGGACTTGAGCAAATAGCTTTCTCTGCGATCCGTAATGGTTTGCAACTGCTTTGTTGCTTCCTGAAGACGTACATCATCTTCCGGCATTAAACCAGCGATTGTCGCTCGAATGGCACCTTTCGGGTTGAGGGCGTCATTATCACCTTGGTAGCTATTTGACGCATATACTAACCAGGTAACTATGCCAACCAGCACGAACATTCCTAGGGTCAACCAACTGCGCTTCCAGCGTAGCCTTTTTTTCAATTGCTTCAAGAACCGATGTACATTCACGTTATCCCCTTCTTCTTGTTTTTTCGTATTGTTTCCATTTGCCAGAAGCACTATACATCATTTACCATAGAAGAGAAGGAAACCAATCAAGACGGATGGTGAACGCAACCATGAACGGAAGAAAACCAATTAAACGCACAACCCTCCTTATTATCGGTGTAGTCTTATTCTGGGGGAGCGTAGTTTTATGGAACGAAATTCATAAGGATGGGTCTGGAGCAACGAATATGACGAAGACAACCTCTGTCACCCATTCATCTCCAAGTCCACATTCCTAATCGTCACGAAACCTACAATATTTCGGCAACAAATGGTTATAAAAGCGCTCTAACTCGCATTTGAATTTGACTGTTGCCACAGAAATGATATAGTCAAAGATAGATGAAAAACTCTCATTGGCATGCAAGAAAGACGATATATATGAAATACACAACAGAGACCGCATTACACCATCTCTAAACGACATCTCTAAGGAGGGAAACATCATGAATGTGGCAGAACTTCAATTAATTCAATTATCCAGACGGGGCGATCGCAACGCTTTCGTGGAATTAGTCGAGCTCTATCGTAATAAAATTCAAAAGCTTGCTTTTCGGATGCTGCATAACCGTCCTGATTCGGAGGATATTGTCCAAGAAACCTTTATCCGCGTTTATTTGAATTTGAACCACTTTGATGAAAGCCAGAATTTCTCAACTTGGATTTATCGGATTGGAAAAAATGTGGCCATAGATTTGTTGCGGAAAAAGAGACCTGTTCAATCCCTCGATGCGGAGCTGGGTGATCTCGATGACGATTACAGCTACTATAGTAAGCTGGCCAGTCAAGATCAATCACCGGAACACGTCGTGCTCCAAACCGAAGTTCAAGAGCACATGCACGCATCCATAAATAAATTAGCGGATAAGTATAAGGGGATTATCACGCTCTACTATTTAGAGGAGCTTTCTCTTCAAGAAATTAGTGAGCGACTAAACTTACCGATTACAACCGTGAAAACTCGCTTGCACCGCGGGCGTGAGCTCCTCCGCAAAAAGTGGGGAATGAATTTCGTGATTGGTTTAATGACCTTCTTCACACTGGGCATGATCGCTTGATTCGTCCCTTATCACACATACCAAAGAAGCCTCTAACCACGCTGTCTATCGTGGTTAGAGGCTTCTTTTTTGTATACTAGAAATTAATCCATGGGCTATTTGGTTTGCTCGTTTCGTGTTTCTCTGTAGATCTTTCTTGTTGCTGTAGGAAGGAACTCAACGCTGAAGCGCCTGACAGCTTTACTTTACGCGTTGATCGACTTGTACTCGACTTCGGTTTATTCGCTTTTTGCTTATCGCGAATGTCAATTTCAAACTCCTCTAACGTATCCGAAACCTTCTTGAGCTCATGCGTTTGCACTTGAGGCAAAAGAGATGATTCATAAGGAGTATGCTGCCCGGCACCTGGATATGGAATACCGTAAGGATCATGCTGCCCGGTACCTGCATATGGAATACCGTAAGGATCATGCTGCTCGGCACCTGCATATGGAATACCATAAGGATCATTCTGATAAGCATAGTGCTGTGCCATTGGATGATCGTAAGGCATAGGCGGTGGATAAAAAGCAGGCAAGGTCGTCATGTCGTGTGGCATATTGTCCCAAGGATTGCCCATAGGGACATTTGAATAATGTGCTGGATAGGTCATCCAAGGCTGCTCGTTGATGGCAGGACCGCCGCACCCGCACCCCTCATCGACTACCGACACTGGTTCCATCATCGTTGGAAGCGGCTCACACGGCTCTTCTTGATATGGGGAATATGCTGGGTACGTCATCGCCTCGTGCTGCTGCTCTGGATAAGCGAATACCTCAGTGGCTGTAATATGAAATTGTTGAAATGGATGTACCGCTTGCCCATAAGGCTCATGAAGCCCAGGGCCTTCCATGACTGGTGCAGGAATGACGGGTGAAGCCATTGGCATTGGCATTGGCGCCTGCCCAGGTGCTGCAGGCACGGTTTCCCCTGTAGACAATGGAGGGGCTTCAACAGCTGGCATTTGCGGACTTGGAATAATCGGCTGTTGATAGGCATTTGCTGGCGGCATTGGTTCTATCATGGGAACTGGAGCAAACGGCGCAGTAGACACCTTAGATGTTGTGTGGTGCATATGATGCTGGTTAGCATCCGTGTGACCATGTCCGTGTTGCATTTTGGGGACATAGACAACATCCCCCGTCATAAGAACATTTGGATTCTTCAGATGTGCATTTGCCTTAATCATCCCTTGCAATGGCACATCCCACGCTTTGCCAAGCTTCCACAAGCTGTCACCTTGCTGAACGACGTGTTTGTAGACATAATCAGATGCAGGTGGATCTACATGCTTCGGCACTGAAGGTATCTTCACTTTCATCCCAATCTCAATCACATTCGGGTCGGCTATTTGCGGATTGAGTGCGATAATCTGATCTAGGGTGGTTTGGTATTTTTTCGCGAGCTCGTACAGGGAATCGCCTTTTTTGACAATATGGATTTTCAAAACCCTACCTCCTTAAAGTTTTCTTCAGAAAACTGACTTCATAAGCATCAACTTAGCGTTTTTCGATAGAAAAACTGGTTTCGTAAGCATCTCCTTCGCGTATCTCTTCCAATCGCCATCAACTTGGCCGCGTCAGTATTCGCTTATTCACAATAATGATATTACAGTTTATGCGCGATTCTAGGCTTTTGCCCCTGTCGCACAAAAAAAATCCCTCGCGTCATAAACGCAAGGGATTCCCATTAAGAACTGGTATATGAATAGCTTGGATAACAGCCCAAAATTCGAACCTGGCACCCAATGGCTTCAATTTCTTGAATAGCCGAAGGCAGTAGGACAGAGTCCATATTGCCGACAATATCGATATAGAAATAATAATTGCCAAGCTTCTTCTTTGTCGGCTTCGATTCAATCTTCGAAAGGTTGATTCTCCGCCAAGCAAAAGCTGAGAGCACCTGATGCAGCGCACCCGGATAATCCTCAGGCAGTGTTACCAAAATCGTTGTTTTCATATCGTCAGATGACTTTAATTCTGAAGCTTCCTTACCTACAAGCAAGAAGCGCGTCATGTTATCTTTGTGATCCTGAATCTCCCGCTGCAGCATGGGAACGCCATAGTTGGCCGAGGCAATGGCCGTACCAATCGCAGCAACCGTTGGATCTTGCAACGTTGATACGATACGTACACCTTCAGCCGTTGAGCTGACTTGTTCAAACTCAGCCTCACGAAGATATTGCTTCATAAATTGGTTGCATTGCGCAGGAACAACTTGATGCGACAACACTTTGCGAATATGCTGATATGGATTCGAGGCATCAACTTCAATATCGGAACTCGGGTATCCAATCAGATTCATATCGATAGGAAACACCCATTCTGCTCGAATCGGAAGATCAACTTCATGAACGAGCCAGTCCACGTGCAGATGTACAGAGCCCTCAAGTGTATTCTCAATCGGTATAACACTCAAGTCAGTTTCACCCGATGCCGTTGCATTAAAAACCTCAGAAATCAGCTTATATGACACGTACTCAAAGCTTTCACCTAGAAAATGACGCGTAGCTTCTTCTGAAAATGTACTTGGTCCAAGAATGGCAACTCGCTTCATGCAAGCACCTCTTTATCTACCAAGGAAAGAAGCCCTTCATCCCCGCTATTAAGCTCCATGGTTGTCACACCTTCTTGGCTTGGCTTCAGCCAAAGGAGCTGGGCTTCCATGCCTTCCTTCGCCAACGTACTGTGAAGGAACGCCTCCAACTCCGCTTTCTTCTCACTGCGTGAATCCACGAGCGCAAGCATCGTTGGTCCCGCCCCGCTTAAAGCTACACCAAGTGCGCCATGATGCTCACACTCATCCAGCAATGTCTTCATACCAGGAATGAGCGCTGCGCGGTAAGGTTGATGCAAGCGATCCTTCATCGCATGACGGATCATGTCAAGATTGCCTGTACTAAGCGCAGCAACAAGCAAGGAGGAGTGGCTGAGATTGAACACGGCATCCTTCATCGTGACATGCTGCGGCATAACGCCTCTCGCCTTTTCTGTTGATAGTTGGAAGGCGGGGATCGCTACCAGCACCTCCAAGTTGCAATCTGGCTCAATTCGAATAGATTCGGCCTTCACCTCGTCCCAGAATGCAACGACGATGCCACCGTACAAGCTTGCACCTACGTTGTCAGGGTGCTTCTCCAGACGGGAAGCGATTTGAAACAGCTCATAGGTTGAGAATCGATTCCCAATAAGGGCATTCGCTCCAGCAAGTGCACCTACAATAGCAGAGGCACTGCTTCCTAAACCACGTGTAAGCGGAATTTCACTATACATGGAAATCTCAAGCTCAGGGTGTGAAACACCCGCTTTATCAAAAACCATTTGAGCGACCTTATAGATTAAATTCGACTTATCCGTAGGAATTCCACTCATCTGATCGCCAATCAATTGAATTTTTGTCTGATCAGAGATCGCCATATCAATCCAAGCATATAAGTTCAAGGCCATCCCCAGTGAGTCAAAGCCGGGACCTAAATTTGCCGTGCTTGCCGGTACTTTCACTCTTACCTTTTGTTCTGTCTTGTAGCTCATTTCGAAATTGCGCCTCTCTTCACTCAAAATAAACGGATACGCCGCCCTTTCAGGACGTGAGCGTTTATCCAGAAATTTAGCCAATTTTTCATGTGAAACATATCAATTCTATCATTTGATTTTGCCGCAACGAAGCAGCTCCTGGTCCGATTTCTAGCCTTCTACACGATACACGCTCTTAATCGCGTGAATAACGTCCATGGATCTGAATTGATTCAATACATTTTTCATACTAGCTTGATTCGCATCATGCGTAATAATGATGATTTCAGCCTTTGGATTCGATTTATTCGGATGCTGGAATACGGATTCCAAGCTAACTTCATGCTCAGCGAAAATTTGTGTAATTTGGGCGAGCACGCCTGCTTTATCTTCAACATGAAGTAAGATGAAGTTTTTGGATGCAATTTGCTCGTCTGTTTTAAGCTTCTTCTCTTTGTAAGGAGCTTGAACCGTACGTCCATTAATGCCTAGCTTCAAATTACGTACGACTGCTACCAAGTCAGCTACAACGGAAGTAGCCGTTGGCAGCTCGCCTGCACCTGCGCCGTAGAACATCGTTTCACCAACTGCTTCACCGGTTACGTAAACGGCATTGAATACGCCGTTAACGGATGCTAATGGATGCGAATTTTTAACCATAGTCGGTTGTACGCTGACGGAGATATGACCATCATGATTCTCAGCAATACCAAGAAGCTTCACTTCATAGCCTAACTTCTTACCGTACCCAATATCTTCCTTCGTCACCTTGGAAATACCCTTCGCTTCAACATCGCCCAATGCGACATTCGCATGAAAACCTAGCGTCGATAAGATCGTCATTTTACGAGCAGCATCTAAGCCTTCAACATCGGATGTCGGGTCTGCTTCCGCATAGCCCAATTCCTGTGCTTCTTTCAGCACATCGGCATACGCCGCGCCTTCTTGACTCATTTTAGTCAAAATGTAGTTCGTCGTTCCGTTCACAATCCCCATAATCTTCGTGATGCGATCGGAGGAGAAGCCTTCCACAAGCGCACGAATAATTGGAATTCCGCCTGCAACGCTCGCCTCATAAAAGACATCACAATTATTTTCAGCCGCTTTGGCTAGAATTTCAGCACCATGCATCGCCATAAGATCCTTATTGGCCGTGATGATGTGCTTACCATTTCCAAGCGCTGTTAGAATGTGGGCCTTCGTTGCTTCCACGCCACCCATCACTTCAACGACGATATCGATGTCACTATCGCCAATAACGTCCCACACGTTCTCTGTCAGCTTCTCTGCATCTACAGAAATGTTGCGGTGCTTGGATTTATCTTGAACAAGGATTTTGGCAATTTCAATGGCAGAACCTGTTTGACGCTGCAAATCTTCTTGATGTCCTTCCACGATACGGACTACACCTGTTCCTACAGTACCTAAACCTAGTAAACCAACCTTGATGGGTTTCATTTCATTTACCTCCTGAATGATGTGCTATCTTAACTGCCTTGACCGATGACCATGGCACGCTTGACTCCGTCTTGTGCTCCTAAGCGATCTACGATTTCCCGAATCTCATCACCCATGGATGAAATTTCTAGTGAAATAACGACGTTCGCCATACCTTGCAGTGGAATCGTCTGATGGATGGTCAATACATTGCCATCCAAATTTGCGATGAGTGCGAGTACGCGGGACAATATCCCAGACCGATGTTCTAAATCCATCGAAATCGTAATAATTCGCTCGCGTTCCAGCTTACTGAGTGGATGAATGCCATCCTTATACTTATAGAAGGCGCTACGGCTCAGCCCAACTTGCTCTACGGCGTCGTGAATCGTCTTGACCTCACCACGTGCAAGTAACTCTTTGGCCTGTGCTGTCTTTAGAACACCTTCTGGAAGAATATCCTCACGGACTAAGTAGTACCTCTCAGGTCCGATGTGCTTCATGGTTGGAAGAAACTCTTTGCTCTCCGGCACCTTACTACCGTCCTCTCCAAAAAGACTAATGTTTCTCTATAGAGGACATTATATCGAAACATGCCTTGTGAAGCAATAGGCAAAATACATCCAAGCATTCGCCTTTTGCAGCCCCCTCCCTTTCTATGATAAGCTGAGACAGAATTCAAAGGGAGGGGACCTCTCCATGATTACATTACGTATGATTTCTACCGCACTCCTATGGAACGAACATGACCAGCTTCTTATGATGAAACGCGCGTTAACCCGCACGCTCTCGCCAGGCTTATGGGCCGCTATTGGCGGTCATCTCGAGCCTCATGAAATTAGCCAACCAAGAACCGCCTGCCTGCGGGAAATATGGGAAGAAACAGGCATTGAGCAGGATGAAATTCAAGACTTACGTCTGCAATACGTCTTACTTCGGCTCAATGGCCAAGAAATACGTCAGCAATTTTTCTATGTAGGCAAGACGAATGTGGTTCCACGCATCGTTACCTCTGAAGGCGATCTGTATTGGATTCCTAGAGCGACTGTCTTAGACCGACCTATGCCTTATATTTTCCGCTGTTTACTCGAACATTATTTCACCGTCGGCCCAACATCTCATCCATGGGTAGGTTCAGCGGGAATCCATTCAGAAACGTATTCACCTACAATTCATTGGAATCCCTTATTAGATCCACTGCAAATTTAACTGATGGTACTGAAAAGAGCAGGCAACGAATTCTCGTTGTCTGCTCTTTATTTGCCATTGGTTATAGTAGTTCTATAGCCGTATTATAGGGCACTGCCTCCGAATAGGAAGCGGTATTCCCAGTGTCGATTCGCAATGGAATCAATTCGGACACCGCCACTTTCTTTCGAGTAGGTCGATAAGATTTGACCATTACCTAAATAGATAGCCACATGTGTAATCGTTTGTGTAGACTTATTTATACCCGCGTAATTGGATTGTGCCGTTCCTTTATAGGACATAAAGAACATGAGGTCGCCAACCTTTAGGTTATGCCAGTCGGTGACATTGTGCCCAAGAGATTTCACATACGCACCTTGACCTCTAGAGTCTGTCGGCAGATTCAGTCCAATACCGTCTAAGAATGCCTGATGTACAAAATCAGAACAATCGAACGTAGACGTGTTATCACGACTGGACCCGTATTCATATGGTGTTCCTAAGTACTTTTTGCCTGCCGCAATCACTTTTTGAATCTTTTCACTCGTTGTCCCCCCCGTGTTAGTTCCAGGAGATGTTGCTACAGCGGAGGTTGTAATGTATGTAGGGCTTGCACTAACGTAACCTTCGCGGCCATCTGAAGCTTTGACTTTATACCAATAGGCATTTACTTTCTGAAGGATCTGTACGGTTTCACCAGCTTTCAGATATCGGATCCGTGTCGAGTTCTGATCAGCTGCCGTTCGGAAGCTCACACTAGCAACGATGCGTCCTGTTCCCGACGCTGGCGTAGTGGTTTGACCGCTTGCTTGAATGTACTTAGCACTCGTAGAGACATAACCGATTTGCCCATTAGTTACTTGAATTTTATACCAGTAGGCATTCACTTTCTCTATGATGGAGACAGGCTCCCCAGCTTTTAAATAGCGGATACGGGCTGAATTCTCGTCGGGGCTTTGTCGAAAACTTACACTGCTAACAACTTCACCAGTGGTTGCAGCAGACGCTGCTTTAGGTAATGGGACTGTAACAGCACCAAATATGAGAGATGGGACAAGTGCAAAAGCGAGTAATTGTTTCTTCATGTTGTAATCCTCCCAGCGTTTTGTACGTACGAATCACAATGACACTAGTAAATGGTAACATATCCATTGATTAAGTTTTAGCTGTAACATCTACCAATTGCGCGACCCCCACAAAAAAAAGCCCCCCATTTGCTGCTGAGAACCAGCATCATGGTAAGGCCTTCATCCGATTTTCGTTGAGGAATCATCGCTGTCTGCAGGATCCTGCAGCATCCAATGCTGACTCTGATCGATCCATCGCTGCATGATTTTTTGTGCTTCTTTACGTTGCAGCAAATCTCTTGCAAGCTGAAAACCTTCCTCATAACTGTCTACCTTATCAAACCATTTTAACCTTAAACCCGTATTGAAAATAACATGATCACGCTCGCGTTTTACATCAATGCCATCCTCACCAGCAATAATTCGTTTCACCATAATGATTTGATCCTCTTTCGTGAGGGAAGGCATGGGGGTGCTTGTGAATCCAAATTTCTGCGGCTCAACAACACGAGACTCATCCCCCCATGGTGTCACAATCCGAATCGTACTATTCTCATAAAGGGGTAAATCCTCAGAACCATCAATTCCGCTAACGATATAGGCTTGTTGAAAACCAGAGCGGATCGAAATTGGAATCAGGGACTCCATGGCCTTACGCTGATGCACACCAATAATGAGATTCGTCGAAAGCACAGGGTTCAAAACTCTCTCTATGGTATCAACCACCGTTCGTATACCGAGTTGTTCTCTGACCTGCTTCAGTCGCCCGATCGGCGGACACAGCTGCTCCGTAGGAAGAAAACCGATATGCAGACGGCTTATCATCGATTGCCAAGCCTTCCTAGAAAGATGCAAACACACACCAAAGCTTTCTACGATTTCCTTGAGTGCTATCCCTTGCCGTGACGGAAGCGCCTCACCACCGTGCATCACCTGTGTGAACCCCACCGATGCGAGCAATAGGCTAACTGGCAGGGTGATTGGAAATCGTTTCCGTCCTTCCGTTGGCCCTGTTGAATTAAGCGAATTCGGCTGAGTATGGTAATGTAAGGAGTAGCCGCGATACACATCGATAAAAGCCATCAATTCCTCATCTGCTTCCCCTTTCATACATAATGCCATTAAGAATGCCGCACACTGTGCATCTGTCGATTCCCCCTTCGCCATTTGGTTAGCAGCTTCCACAGCCTCATCGTACGTCAAATTCCGCATACGAGTGGGATCAGAACCCATCGCTTGAATCCATCTCTTCATCGCAACTCCTCCTTCCAGCATATTGAATGATGAATTTATGTTATATTTACTTACATTAAATATCCTTTATATACAAAATGGTAATGCTTTTAATCAAAGATGTCAAGTATTGTGACATTAAACAAACCTAGATAAAAAAAAGCACCTATCCTATAGGATAAGTGCCTCTTATTCTTAATGTTTCTCGTCAAACTCGAAATCAAAATCACCGATTTGAATCGTCTGTCCATGAACAGCGCCACGTTTACGCAACTCGTCATCAATGCCCATGTTACGTAAAATACGAGCAAAACGCGCTATCCCATCTTGCGTAGTGAAATTCGTCCGTTTGATCAATTTCTCAATCGACGGGCTCTCAATAATGAATACATCATTGTCACGACGAATCGTGAAATCATTCTCTTCGCGTTTCTCAAAGCGATATACTTTACGCTCTTCGGTTTCAGCTACTCCCTCAACTTCAGGAGCGTTAGGAATACTTTCTACGATATCCGAAATTTTATACAGCAGTTCCTGAACACCGCCGCGCGTCAAAGCTGAAATCGGATAGACTTCAAACTCCTTACCATCTGCAGCTAACTGCTCTTTGAACAGCGCTAAATTATCTTCGGACTCCGGCATATCCATCTTGTTGGCAACAACGATCTGTGGACGTTGCTCCAGCTTTGCATTATAGAGCTTGATTTCCTCATTAATTTTGATGAAATCCTCATAAGGATCGCGTCCGTCCGCAGCCGACATATCCACGACATGCACGATCACTCGCGTCCGTTCTACGTGACGCAGGAACTCATGACCAAGCCCTACACCTTCATGTGCACCTTCGATCAAACCTGGTAGATCCGCCATTACAAAGCTGCGGCCGTCGCCAACATCAACGACACCTAGGTTCGGGGTCAATGTTGTAAAGTGATACGCGGCAATCTTCGGTTTCGCAGCCGAAACGACGGACAATAACGTAGATTTACCCACACTCGGGAAACCAACTAATCCAACATCAGCCATGACCTTCATTTCAAGGATAACCCAACGTTCTACGCCTTCTTCACCGTTCTCAGCAATCTCAGGAGCCGTCACTCGTGCTGTTGCGAAGCGCGTATTTCCTCTTCCGCCTCGGCCACCCTTAGCAACGACAACCTCTTGCCCATGACGAGTCAAGTCAGCAATCACTTCTTGCGTATCATCATCAATAATCGTCGTTCCTGGCGGGATACGAACAATCATATCTTCCGAATTGGCGCCATGCATCGATTTGTTGCGGCCTTTCTCGCCGCGTTCCGCCTTAAAGTGCTTCTGATAGCGGAAATCCATTAACGTACGTAAACCCTCGTCTACACGGAAAACAACATCTCCGCCGTTACCTCCGTCACCACCAGCAGGTCCGCCCTCTGGCACATACTTCTCACGGCGGAAAGCAACTAACCCATCACCACCGTCGCCACCTTTTACAAAAACCTTCGCCTTATCAACAAACATTTCTACACCTCAACTTTATATATGAAACGGCAATCGCAATGTGATACCTGCTTCTTCTTCATGCCATTCATCATTTTCAAGCGAAAACTGTGACACTTTGGATGAAAAACGTGCTAAAACTGATTGCTCAAGTTGCTCCCGATTGTAGGGGCCTTGATATACAAAATCAAGCAGTAAGCTATCTTCTTGCGTATCAAACTCCAAGCTGAGTGTGCCACTTTCCCCAACATCGAATGCCGTGTTTTCTTGGATACAAGCAACCATTTGACGAACTAATCGTTCGATCAATCCATCTTGAATAGGGAGTTGTCCAAGATTAATTTCTTGTTCGACCTCCACATTCAGTTCTAAAGTTTTGGACTGAACACGGAATTGAAGCAAGTAAGCAATGAAAGATGGGATCCCCAGCTTGGAGAGATTGCTTTCCTGCTGCATAGTCATTTTTATTTTTTCCATATATGGTCTTAAATTATCAAACTTCTTCATTTGAATGTAACCAAATAAAATTTGGGTATCATTCATCCAATCATGCCGCAAGCGATTTACTACGGCAATCAGCTTAAGATGATCGTCTTGTTCTTGCTGTTTCAGCTTAGAAAGCCACTTTTCTTCTGTTCGACTTGCTTCCAACTTCCAAGCCGCATACCCACTTATTACAATGATTAGTAGAAATGCCATTTTGATGATCCAGGGTTCTGTAACCAACATGCCTGTCAATCCTATGAGCACAAGTGCTAATAAATAGACTTGCGCGCTGCCTAATCGCTTCATTCTTCGTTCGCCCCGTTCTCCCAGCTTTATAACCGTTCATCCAGTATATCATGCTGGTTGGAAAACTTCACCAAACAAACGAGAAAACCTCTGCCCTCGACCATCCGAAATGAGTGATCACGGTTAGAGGTTTTCCATGCATTTTGAGAAAAAATCCCTGGATGAACTTGTCGCTCACCAGGGATTCTAATTACGCTTCTAGAGCTGCAGCTACTGGAGCTACATCAACTGGGTATACGCTCACTTTTTTGCGATCGCGGCCAAAACGTTCGAATTTCACTACGCCTTGTACCAAAGCGAAAAGTGTATCATCAGAACCGATACCTACGTTCGTTCCTGGGTGAATTTTCGTACCGCGTTGACGGTAGAGAATGCTTCCAGCAGTAACAGTTTGACCGTCAGCACGTTTAGCGCCAAGGCGCTTAGAGTGCGAGTCACGACCGTTCTTTGTGGAACCTACCCCTTTTTTGGAAGCGAATAATTGGAGATCCAATTTCAAAAACATGGTGTTATCCTCCTTTGTGATAGATTGTTTCAATCGTTATATAGTCACCGTAAGTTTGTTCAATCGTTTGTAACATAACGACCATCGATTCTATAATCAACTGTACTTGATCCCAAGTTTCAGGCATGTTGCGTGCACTATCTGGAATGGTTACATCCAGCAGTCCTGGCTCCATTTCGTGAATAGGAATCACACCGGTTAAAGATTCTATCGAATTGCAAGTACCAACGGAAATCGCTGATACCGCGGCGCAGACCAAGTCTTTGCCAGGCACGTCATATTCAGCATGGCCTTCCACTACAAAAGAAAGGATTTGAGGTGACTCCGGTGCAAGACGTTCTATGGTCACGTAGATCATAGGCTTGTCTCTTACGCTTGGATTTTCTCAACTACTACTCTTGTGTACGGTTGACGATGACCTTGCTTTTTGTGATAGTTCTTTTTCGGTTTGTACTTATAAACGATGACTTTTGCGCCTTTGCCGTGTTTTTCCACTTTCGCGGAAACTGAAGCACCTGCAACCAATGGAGCACCTACTACTAGGCCATCTTCTTTGGAAACCAAGAACACACGATCAAAAGAAACAACCTCACCCTCAGCAGCGTTCAATTTCTCGATGTAAAGAACATCGCCCTCTTGAACTTTGTACTGTTTACCACCTGTTTCAATAATTGCGTACATTTTCATTACCTCCTCATGTCTCAGACTCGCCTTGTGCAGGTGACGGAATGGATCCAATCCCTTCGCGTACTTCGACCTGTTTCGTGCGGTTACAGCATGCCTAAACAACACACTCCGAGTATTATATCACATTTATATTTTCATATGCAAACCTTTTATTTGCGTTTCCGGGTCATTTCCAGCAATCCAAGCTTAGTCCAACCAACGATTGTCGTCTTGGAGCGATCCTTACGAACAGCTTCTGCCATGCTCGCCATAACCTTCGCACGATTGTCTTCCGCATGCATATCAATGAAATCGACGATAATAATGCCTCTAAGATTACGCAGTCGCAAAAGTCTAGGAATCTCAACAGCTGCTTCCCGATTAATATCGGTAACGGTCTGCTCTAAATCTATAGAACCCGTGTATCTTCCCGTATTCACATCAATAACCGTCAACGCCTCTGTTTGATCGATGATTAAATATCCGCCGCTAGGCAGCCAGATTTTACGACGAAAGCTTTGGTTCAGCTCTTCCGTAACTCCAAAATGATCGAACATAGGTGTTCTGCGATCGTAGAAAGCGACGCGGCCTCGCCAGCTCGGCTGCTGCATACGCAATAGTACTCGCATCTCTTCATAGACCTTGTTATTGCTCATCCATACTTCTTGAACCTCATCGGATATCACATCACGAGCTAGCTTCGGCAGCAAATCG
Organism: Paenibacillus sp. J22FR5; assembly: GCF_059691975.1. Classification (NCBI taxonomy): domain Bacteria; kingdom Bacillati; phylum Bacillota; class Bacilli; order Caryophanales; family Paenibacillaceae; genus Paenibacillus; species Paenibacillus sp. J22FR5. The sequence goes on from NZ_JCAUAN010000011.1 coordinate 80,892, forward strand.
AGGTCTTGGTAGAGCTGTGCGGGAACATGAGTCTCTTCCTGTTTTGCCTGAATCGTACTCCATATATCACGTAAGTTTTGCAAATCATCCCGAATCGCTTCTTCGCTTTGACCTGTCGCACCTGTGCGAATGATAACACCTTCACCTGGCAAAAGGTTACCTTCCGCAAGCTGTTTTAGACGCTGTCGCTCAGCTTCTAGGTCAATTTTACGTGAGATTGCAATATAATCTGCTTCCGGCATATAAACAATCCATCGACCCGGAATGGAAACGTGCGTAGTTACTCTTGCCCCTTTGGTTCCCTGTGGATCTTTGCTCACTTGCACCATCAACATCTGCCCAACTTCAGCAATCTCCGTAATGGAAGGTTTGATCTTAGGCTGCTTGTCTATATGAACAGGGAGGAGATCGTCTATATAAAGAAAGGCATTCTTCGCAAGTCCGATATCGACGAATGCCGCTTGCATGCCAGGAAGTACGTTCACGATGCGGCCCATGTAGATGCTGCCTGCACGTTGCGATTCGAGCGGATACTGCGTATCATATTCCACAAGGCGACCATCCTCTAGCAATGCCGCTTGAGTAAGCTCGGGTGCGCAGTGAATTATCAGTTGCTTCATACACGTTCACCTCACCAGTTATTTTACATGAAAAGATCGGAAACTGCACTCCCCGGTTTTTTTCCATCTAAATAACCGCCGACGATTTGCTGCTCAGGCAGCACAGCTTGAATGCGCCCTACTTCGTTAACGACATAGATCAAGTGATACCTTTCTCGCATAAAAAGCTTCAACGTCTCGGCCATCGTTAGCTGCTTCGTAATGACAATGGGCTGCGCTCTTGTACCGCGGCTCAACAGCTGTCCAACCCGGAATCCGCGTCCCATGAGGAAGCGAAGAAAATGGTACGGTATTTGCCGGTAGGCATACCAATTTGACACCAAAAGAAATAAGCCAATGACGAGAATATTGATAGGCAGATGACCTTGCATAAGTTGTATAATCGCCATCACAATGATCGAGACGCTCAGTATCATACTGATCCAAACCGAATAGACAATCGTGTTATGGTACGACATGATATAGCCTAGCAAGCCTTGCATCACTTTGCCGCCATCGAGCGGCATTACGGGTATCAGATTGAATAAGCCGATCATGAGATTGGCTTCAATGAAGTAGTCCCACCAGTTACCACTGCCGATATCGAGCGATTTCATCAGCAGCGCCACCAAGATCATCCACACGTGCTGAAGTGGGCCTGCCAAGGCGACGATCAATTCCTCTCGTGTTGATGTTGTGCCTAGCTCATCAACAATCAACACACCACCGAAAGGCAGGAGTTGTACTTCTTGCACCCGCCAGCCGAAGCCTTTTGCGGCAGTTAAATGACCAAGCTCATGAATGAGAACAATAGCGAATAAGGTGATAGCCTCTAGAAAATACCCTGTCAAGGCACAGCCAATCATGATCAGCGTAAATAATGGATGAAATCGATATTTGGTCCCCGCCCATTTAATCAAAGGTAATCACATCCGATGGGTTGATCGTCACGCCCTCTTTCATCACAGAAAAGTACATAGTCCCTTTTGCTGGATCTTTGGCGGATGCCTTACCTATGGGCTCTCCAACCTTCATCCAATCACCTACGGCTACACTTGCTTCACTAAGTCCCCCATATAGAGATTCCAAACCTCCTGGATGACGAATCATAATTGTTAATCCCGTATCCGCCGCTGTGCCTGAGAAAATGACCTGCCCCGTGTCCATCGCATACACCGGCGCAAACTCCGCGGTGCTCAAATTGACTCCCTTATGGAGCGTCCCATCGTATCGAATGATCACCGCGCCCTTCGCTGGCGCGAACAAAGTGCGCTTCGAGGTACTTACGATAACCGCTTCACTTCCAGTACGGTTAAAGCTCGGAATAAAGGAAGGTGAGCCGCCGAACTTCTCGGAATACCAAGCGGAAAAGGCCGTAAAGTCATACGATTGCGTAAGTGCTGCCGTGATATAGAGCTTCCCCTTGATTGCCCAAGGCTTGTCTAGCTGAAACATGCCATACACAGCCGCAAATATCACGCCACTGATAAGCAGTTTGAATGCGATCTTGCGAGGAGACGGCGGCGTGAACAACCCTCTTTCGTCATCATCGTTTGCAGTATCCATCATGATTTTCTGTCTCCACGCAAATTCAGGGTCCTCCATACGCCTTCTCCTGTCAGAATCAGCATATAGTGGCATTTCGTCGTTCGGACGTGTTGGCAATATGTATTCGGCCGGCTGAGAGGATCTGAGTGAGCTTCCGTTCCCAAGAGTTGCTTCCGACGATTCTCGCAAATGGCGAAGTCGTTCTAATCGGCGCTGCTTTACTTTATCTTTTATAACCATAGAATCCCCTCCTTATAGACTTCCATTAGTACAGCCTATGAGCGAATGGACAAGATTATGTGACAGTTCCGGCGTACAAAAACAAGCTGCCTCACGGCAGCTTGCTACAAATCTTAAGGGTGAAGCAAATTGTAGATGACCTGTGCGCTTTCTGCACGAGTTGTTATGCCTTGTGGAGCAAATGTATGTTCATCTCTGCCATGTAACAATTCCAAACTGACAGCTGTTTGAACATTATTTTGCGCCCAATCGCTTATCAAATTAGCATCCGTAAAGGATGTCGCCGTACTTGGCAAAGTTGGCTTGGAGCCTCCATGCTTCACTTCGTATGCGCGCACAATCATAGCAGCCATCTCTTCACGCGTAATGGGCGCTTCTGGAGCAAAATGGTGCTCATCACGTCCGGAAATGATGCCAAGGTTAAATGCAGTTGCAACGGATGCCGCATACCAAGCACCTTGCTCAATATCCTCGAATGGCTGCGGACCTGCGGCCTCCTTACCTAATGCTCTTATTAGCAAAGCAGCAAATTGTGCTCTAGACACTTTGTTATCGGGAGCGAACAGCGAGTCTGTCATTCCATCTACGATATGTTTGGCACTTAGCTCCTTGATAACAGAGAAGGCCCAGTGATCTGCTGGCACATCTGTATAGATCTTATCAATTTGAAGAGCTGCATATTGACTAAAATGACTCACATTAACAGTCAGCGTGTCGCCTTGAATCGTTCCACCAACATATTCGATCGTACCATCATCACGCACGTAATAAACAGCTGTGAGCTTATGGTCAGCTCCTGGTAAGAGCTTGAAAGTTAATGTGATGGGTTTATCAAAGTGCGTCAATGTGTAAACCTTATTCTCTTTTGTTACGACAGACAAGGTGAACTCATACACCGTACTGGCGAGGGTTACCCCCGGCTGTGATAACAACTTCTCATTATCCGCCTTGCTTACAGGCGTTGCAGTCAAGTGAATCTGAGCATCTTGCAGTGATTCTACAGGAACAAGTCCTTGAACAATTTGCAATACCTCAGAAGGCAACGTGACAGATACGTTTTCTTTTTGAAGAATAATCGGGGCACTCCCCGCACTTTTAATAACAGCAATAGGAATCCGGATCCCGTTGTGCCCAGCATCTACATCCACGGTCAAACTGCCGTTGGCATTTTTCTTGAAATCTGCTGAAGTCACCAGTTGATCATTATCACCTTCTGGTTCAACTGGAGTTGGGTTCAACAGCGGTGAATCTGGTGCCGATGCATCCTCACTCGTCCTCGTCACGGATATTGTAACCGTCTTGGTTGCTTGACCTTTCCTACCTTTGTCTTCATACCATGGTTGGTTCAGTGTTTCCATACTAGGTTCAATATGAAGCACAAACGTATTTAATCCGGTTTTCAAAGGTACGCTGCTAATCTCAACATTCCCGTAGGCATCCATGCTGCCCGCAGAGATCGGTGTCCCGTTAATCGTAAAGTTGACTCCATACGGTACCACAGCTTTAAGCTTCATCGTACTGTCTGCCGTAGAATAAACAATATCATCACCGAAGGATATCCGGGGCATCGAAATCGACATCGGCATATCGACCCATCGAAGCACGTTATCCTCCACAACCATTTTGTTATCACCTTGATTGGAAATGGTCAGATGCATGTTCGTATTTTCAGAGCTATACGCCCAATTTCCGTAATCCGTCGTATCATTCTCTTGGCGGGTATGGCTTGTGAAAGCTTCTGTGTCCCAAGTACCTCTCGTATATTTATACTGAATGGACTTACCTGCCATCATCTTAAAACTATACTCCACGATTCTACGATCCGTAGCTCCGCTTGGCACTTGCAGTTGATTACCGCTTGAATTCCAGTTATTGAAATCACCAGCAATGAAGATACCATCCGTGGATGGCGTATAGTCGGGAAGACGCAGTCTTAGTAGAACGTCCACCATAACTAATTTCGGCATCACAGCCCGCTCCTCCGAGAAAGCACGGTTATAGCCTCCATCGAAGGCAGCCACCAGATACGTATATGCAGTATCGTTACTTACGGCATAGTCAATATACGTCATTTGCGTCTTCGCTACTGTTGCAATTTTATGATAGGTAGCCTCTGTAACTGTTTTTTTATAAACCTCATAGCCCATGACCGATTCATCCGCCAACGTCCAGTTAAGACCTACGCGATTGGATTCCACGTTAATATTCGCAAGCGTTGGAGCACCAGGAGGTGTTTGATCTTCTATGTTTGTATACACTTGAACTGATACCACAGGCGACTGTGTAAAATGCTCCCCATTATCCATGGAGGCTTTCACATAATAATCATAGAAACCTGACTCCGTTGGTTCAAAAGATGCCCAATACACTTTATTGCCTGTAGAATCCGACTCGTAACGAAGCTTAGTCTCTTGTGCATAAGCTGGATCTGAGCCTTGTTTATAGTAAGCCAAGCTAGCAAAGAGATTCGCTGCTTCCTTCCCATTGTAGGCTGGATCATTCGTAACTTCATCAATGCCAATTTCAACTTTAATTTTGCCCACCGTATGGCCTACTTGTAAGTAAACAGCATCCGTAACGGAAGATGGCGTGCCTATATAACCAATTGAAAATGCTGGAGTAGCCGAAACCATATCGCTTAGGAAGCTCTCTCCACTACCTTTTACCGCCGTTACCGCGTAATAGTACTTCGTTCCGTTGACAATAGCGGTATCTGTAAATGAGGTCGTTGCTGTTGTCCCAACTAGCGTTACTTGACCACCCTCAATAGCAGCCCGATAGATATGATAGCTTGCTGCCCCCGTTACAGCATCCCATGTCACATCAACACGATGGTTGCCGCCAACTGCTGAGCTGTTCAACACTTGTGGAACAACCTGCAAATCAACCGTGGACACCATCATAAGTCCGGTTTGCGCCGGAATGGTTAATTCAATCCCTCCATTCACAACTGAACCTTGCACTTGACCATAGAGTTGATCGGCTAAGGTTAACCCTTCAGGTAGGAATCCAGCAACATCAGCACGTACCGTTTTGGCTTCCGAGTTGCGATTAATGACCAGTAAAGCGCCCTTCGACTCATTTTTGCGAGCATAGACAATGACATCATCCTGCGCATAGGCAACCTTAAGATCTCCCGTGCGGAAAACAGCATTCTCATTGCGAATCGCTGCCGCTTTCTGGTACACATTTAAAATGCCTGCATAATTCCCGTTTCCGGTATAGGTTCCATCCACTTGTTCTGTCACACGTTCCCACGGGAACGTTCTGCGAGAATCAGGATCCTTCGTGCCCGTTAACCCTACTTCATCTCCGTAGTATATGGTCGGTGCGCCAGGATATCCCATTTGGAAAATTGCTGTAAGTTCTTGCAGCTCCAACGCTCTCGCGCTGGCCTCAGGGGCAATCTGCAGATGCTCTTCTTCCCATTCTGGATGATCGTAGATCGTCGCCGAACGCGTAGTATCGTGAGAATCCACTAGGTTCAGCATCGCTTGCCAAGCTTCTTTCGGATAATCTTCACGTGCGGACTCAAGCTTCGCATTAAGTAGGGCGCTGTTTCCCGTATTCATAAAGCTTTGAATGGCATTACGGAAACGGTAGTTCATCACCGAATCAAACTGATCGCCTAGAAGGAACCTCGTGGCTACTCCCCATTCTTCGCCTAAAATAACCGGATCTTCAATGGGATCTCCATTCCCATCTAGTAAACCTTTCGTTGATTTGACAGCTTCACGGAACTTCTGCCACGTACCGCTGGACACATCAGGAGCCACATCGAGGCGCCAACCGTTTGCCCCCATCCAGAGCCATCTCTGTGAGTTCGCGGCTTGCATTTCTGTTTGTGCATCGGCAGGGCTCAGACCCGACACATCATGACCAATCACCATATCGCGATAGTCGATATTGTTCCACTCATGCTGACCTGGAAGTGACATGGTATCCGCTGGCAGCAATTCGGTTGCCACGGTTTGCGGGTCCTTCGCATCCATCACAGGAAGGGAATCATACCCCCACCAAGCGTCATACTTGTAATGCAAGTTCACCCCATCTCTGTCTTTGACCTTTTCATTTAAAACCGTAAACCAACTCGTATATTTGAAGTCTTCTGGGTATTGATAGTGTAGACCCGTCATTGGATTGATTTGAGAGGTAAACACCAACTTAATCGCGTCTTCCGCCTGTTGTTTAGTCTCATTCGTCACTTTCATTCGATCATACACCTTCGACCAGTACTCATAAGCACCAATCTCCGGATATTTCTCATAACGATCAAAATAAATCGAATCATCCCCAACATGATTGAAGACCCCATCATTAATGACCTTAATACCTACTGCTTTCGCTGCTTTCGTGAAAGTAAGAAACGCTACATCGGATGCTTCGCGTGTCTTCGTATAATCTAATCCTGAAGTAGGATCATTAGGGGTATTGTAGACAGGGACCCCGAACATTGGATCCAAATGCTTATAATCGGTCGCATCATATTTATGATTAGAGGCTGCCCAAGAAACAGGGTTTAGATAGACAGCTGTAATGCCTAGTGCTTTCAGATAGCCAAGTTTCTGCTGAATACCTTGAATATCTCCGCCATAAAATTCATTGGTCCATGCTCCATCGGTCTTAGCATCTGGAAAATAAGGTGCATTTACCGGTGTTTTCCGATCCGGGTTTTCAGGGATATCACCCCAAGTTCCCCACACTTGATTGCTGGCAGGGTCACTGGTCACACCTCCATCGAAATATTGCAGCTTTTGCCCGCCTTTGGAGGTAGCGTACTGGCTTTCCAATGCGCCTCTTGCGCCATCTACGAGCTTGGCCCGGTTGTTATCCGAATTTCCATCAAAGAAACGATCCGGGAAAATTTGATAGACGACCGCATTTTTCATCCAATCTGGCGTTTGGTAATTCGGATCATAAACGGTCAAATTATACGGCAAAGCACCCTCATCACTCGTGCTGCCTGTTCCGCCACTGGCGCCATCATCCCCGTATTCGATCTTGGTAGTCCCATCCACGAGAATAAATTTGTAGCCCCAGATCCCAATTTTTCCAGCGAACGTACTTTTGGGAATCATGACTTCGAAATAATCTTTGCCTTCTACCGTCGTTGCCTTCTTCATCATAAAAGCATTCGAAAGACCGTCCGGAGCTGTCAGCTCAGCCTTAGCAAATTGCACATCGCCTTTGTTCGCCGAAATCCGGAGCGTCACGTCTTCATTGCCCGCTTTGATTGCGCCAAAAGGCTTCTTATACGTAATGGAACGGCTGTCAAAAGCCAGCCCATCCTTCTTAATCTGCCCATCAAACACACTGTCCTTCGCAATGTAATCATGCGACAGCACCTTGTTTACAGCAGAGTAGTCTATCGAAAATGTCACATTCGCCTCGTCTAACGTTACAAGCTTGAGATTCCCATTGCCGTCTGGCACACCATAATCATTACCGTTCCAATCATTTGAAAAAGTGACCTTGGCTTCATAACTTCCTGGTGGAACCGTGCGTTGCAGCTTATAGACCGTGCCATCGAGGTTATAGTCTACAAAAAATTGTGCCGCCTCAGTAGGAGCCCATTCATGCTCACCAAACAATTTCTGAATGGAACCTACTAATCGGGGCCACTCGTTATCAGCCTTTTGCGGTACATATTGCTCCAAGCCATGAACACTCGGAATTGAAATTTTCGCCTTATTCAGCGCTTCGTTGATATAGAACTTCACTTTCGTGGCGCTTGCGAGATCGAAGGCAAAATTGTTGCCGCTATCACTAAAGCCATCCCATGTTCCATTCTTAACAAATTTGAATTCATAATGTCCAGGTTCAAAATCACGTGAATACTCATAGTAATCGCCAACGATATGCTTCATCTTGGTGTCAGGATTTTGGTTGTTCCAACCTTGAAAGCTTCCAGCTAAATACCATTGCGTGTTGCCACCTGGTTGTTCAATGCCAGTTTCCACAGGAATCTCCGCTGCATAAGCCCGTAACGGAAATAAACCTGCCATCAACTGGACCATCAGCAACAGTGTTGTAAGTAGAGCTGTGTACGACAAGCCTCTTTTGGATGATGATACCTTCATGAATGCAATTCCTCCTTGTTTAAAATAGTGCAAACGTTTGCGCAAATAGAAGAAAGAAACCCGCCCATTTGAACGCAAAAACCCCGCCATCTCGAGACTGAGATAACGGGGTTGTTCCGAACGGGGGCACCGTCCAGAAAGCATTGCCCTTAGGTTTTAAAAACGTTTTAAAGCATGTATTTGTAAAATAACTATATTTTGAAAACGCTTTATTGTCAATTTATTTTTGATTTAAACATTGATCGTATATCGTGCCAAAATTTGCGCAAACGTTTGTTGATTTGCATGAAAACGGCATTCCCACGCCTTCGTCGAGGCGCTTCAAAGCGCAAAAAAAGCCCGCAACCCACGAGGGTCACGGACTTTTCGAGTATCGCCCATTAAAACAATTCAGGTGCACGCTCCTGATGCAGCTTCACACTCATAACAAGCCCAAGTGAGAGCATATTGATGAGGAGTGACGTTCCTCCGTAACTAACGAAAGGTAGCGTAATACCGGTCAACGGCATAATTCCGATCATCATTCCGACATTTTCGAATATTTGAAATACGAACATGGATACAACGCCAACGACGATATAGGCTCCGCCTAATTGAGAACTTTGAATAGAGATCAGGATCATCCGGTAAATAAGTAGAAAATAAATAAGCAATAGAACCGCAGAACCTCGAAAGCCGAACTCTTCTCCAACGACAACGAATATCGAATCCGAATAGGCAAAGGGAATAAAATTACTGTGCACGGATGTTCCCTTTAAGAAACCTTCACCTTCCAGCCCGCCTGAACCAATGGCACGAACCGCATTACGAACCTGATAATTATCATCAGCGGACACATCCTGCGGATAGAGGAACGTATCAATACGATCCATCCAATGGCTGAAGCCGTACCCTTTAAGCATCTCGAATAAGCTATCATGAAAATGTTTATACAGCGTCAGCATGAGAAAGCCGGCACCGACCACGACAAGGATACTAATGAGTACTTGAGAATACTTGATATTCCCGATCCATAGCATCCCCAGCAAAATAATAATAAATATGATCGCATTTCCTAAATCCGGCTGAATAAGCACGAGGACGAAAGGGACTAGAACGGCCAGCCCGACGGGAATAATGTCATTTGTCACTTGAAGCAGGTCTCCACCACGCTTGGCAAGGAGAGCCGTGATACAAATAATCAGGATGAGCTTGACGAGCTCCGCAGGTTGAAAGGTCAACCCGCCTGGAAGCTCAAACCAGCCGCGTGCTCCATGAATTTTCTTCCCGAAAAAATAAACGGTAATTAACGATACAATCCCGATCCCATATAAATAAGGAGCAATTCGAATGAGTACACGGTAATCAAATAAACTGCAGCATACAAAAGCGATTAATCCTACCGCATAGAGCGCCAAAATCTTCATAATGCCGATGTTAATCGTCGGATGGTCAACAGAAGCACTGTATACCATCATCGTGCTTATGACCATAAAGGCGAACAGAATGACAACAATTGGAATATCAATGTTTTTCAGCTTGGCAAACACAGAACCCTCATCCTATTCCAATAAACTTTTTCATACGTTTAACCCAACCGGTTCTATCCTCAAGCTGCATGAGCGGCACCGTATCGCCAACAATACGCCGGGCGATATTCCGATAAGCGATGGCTGCGCGCGATGAAGGATTCATCACCGTTGGCTCACCTAAATTAGCGGCCTTAATAACATGCTCATCATCCGGTACGATTCCTAATAAATCAATAGCAAGTACCGAACAGATTTCGTCGATGTCCAGCATCTCGCCCTTTTTCACCATCTGAGGACGAATACGATTAATGACAAGCTTTGGTGAAGATATTTTCTCATTTTCCAGCAGGCCTATGATCCGATCCGCATCACGTACAGCTGCATTTTCCGGTGTCGTCACGACAATTGCTTTGTCTGCACCAGCAACCGCGTTTTTGAAGCCCTGCTCGATCCCAGCGGGACAATCAATAATGACGTATTCGAAATCATTTTTGAGCTCTAATATTATCGTCCGCACTTGTTCTGGAGATACGGCATGCTTGTCTTTCGTTTGTGCTGCCGGCAACAAATACAGCTCGTCAAACCGCTTATCTTTAATTAACGCCTGTGGCAATCGGCAACGCCCTTCCGCAACATCCACAAGATCGTAAATAATCCGATTTTCTAAACCCATTACCACATCTAGATTACGTAAACCAATATCCGTATCCACCATGCATACTTTCTTACCAAGAAGTGCAAGTGCAGTCCCCAGATTAGCGGAAGTCGTCGTTTTACCAACGCCACCTTTACCTGAGGTGACAACGATAGCCTCTCCCATATTCCTCACCCCAGACCTATATTTTTACCAGCTATTTGACAGGAGCATCCGGCCAAATCCGATGTAGTTGATGCAGCTTATCGATTTCCATTTTACCTTCTTTGACATAAGCAAATTCCATAAAAGCCTCTTCGATTCCCCACTCATCAGGAGAACGACTAATAACTCCGGCAATTCGTAATTGCGTTGGACGCATGTGAGAAGCAGCAATGATCGCTTTCTCATCTCCATCTGTCCCCGCGTGAGCCATACCACGAAGGGAACCCATGATGTAAATGTTCCCTGTGGCTGTAATATTACCACCTGGATTAACATCACCTAAATAAAGTAAATCGCCTTCATTATGAAGGGTTTGTCCCGAACGGATCATCCCTCTAAGCGTAGTCATGGTAGCCTTAGGCTCCACTGGTGCCTCTACCTTAAGCGGTTCACTTTCGATAGATTGAATCAAGAGATTCCCCTTCTGCTTAATGACAGAACGAATCTCTTCCTTCTGCTCATCTGTGGCCTCGCGGCTGCCTAATTTGATATTCACATGAATAATAGGTCCCGTTAATATTTGTTGATGCGTTTTCTCGAGTTTATGCTGCAGTTCTTGCAACAGCTCTTGCCAATCGCATGCGTCATTTAGTAAAAAAACAAGGCCATCCTTGACCCCTTTTATCATCACATGGTGCTTCGCTACAGACATAATGGCATGACGACCTCCCAACCTATACATTTCGGCCCTTGTTCTGGTTTCTCCTGCTTATCGCCTGGAAAATTAATCTTCCTTCCCTGAAGCCGCGAGCCGCTTTCCTTCTAGCAGTTTGCGAATGGGAACGTAGCAAATCAAGGCCACAAGTAAATTAAAAAGAACACTTGGGAGCATGTAATGGGTGAGAGCAAAATTTAAGTCAATTGCAATCAGCTTAAATAAGCGATTGATCCCATAATTCAAAAACTCAAATAATAGTAAACCTAAGCTTGTTATGAGCAAGTTGTAAAATATTAAATTAGGCTGCTTTCGTTGAGCGAGTCCCGCCAAATAGCCTGCAAGCCCCATGCCAAATGAGTATACACCTAGCATAGCTCCATAATAAGTGAAATCTTGCAACAATCCAAACAGAAGCCCATAAAGTAAAGCAGCATGACGATGATGGAAAAGTCCGATAAATAGAATGAAGACCAAGGTTAAGTGCGGAGTTACATAGACAATAGATTGCCAAGAGGCTGGCAACAGCCAAACGACTAAAGTACCTTGGAGAATAAATAATCCGAACAGGATGAGCCATAAGACATGTCTATTCATTTGTCGGCTCACCTCATTTCACTTCCGGAACTTCAACAACGAATACTTCACGAATGCGATTAAAGGAAGCCTTCGGCTTCACCATCACTTTGTAAGTAATACCAAACTCTCCAGGCCCAATAGACGAGATCGTTCCAACTTCAATCCCTTTAGGAAAAACCTGTCCCAATCCTGAGGTAATAATCATATCTCCGACTTTCATGTCGTCCGCATGTTCGACCTTATTCATCACCAATTCACCTAATTTGGGATCATACGACTCGATCATCCCAAATGGCTGTGTCTCATTCCCTTTCACCGTAACGGCAATCGCTTTGGAGTTATTATCCGTATCATTGGTTTCCGTTAGGAGTTGAACATTGGAGTGAAAGCCAAACACTTTACTCACTCGACCTACTAAGCCATCAACCGTCATGACCGCCATGTTTTCCTTAATCCCATCTTTATCACCTAAATTAATCGTTACGGTGCTATTGTACGGATCCGGATCAATGGTTACAACCTCTGCAATACGATAGGTGTAATTGTTAGCTTGCCGCTGGCGTTCTGTGAAGCCTAACTCTTCCGTAAGCCGTTTGTTCTGTGATTCTAGCTCATTCAATCGCTGTGTATCTCGCGCATACTGCGTGAGTGTCAGCTTCAATGTTTTATTTTCTTCATAAATGACTCGCAGCTGCCTGATATCTTCAAAGAAACCCGCTACCTGCGCAGCGGGCTTGTACAAGAGTCCTTGCGTCCATGAAACGGAGTCTTTGACAAATTTCTCAGGCCATGTTATTGGCCCTCGATTACCGAGCGTTAGTCCCATAAGAATAAAGAAACAGACTAAACCGGACATAAGAAAAATAAGTCTTTTATTTCCCATGAATTTAAACAAATTAGCACCTTCTAACGATAATTAACCCTTATACCTTGAACCAGAACCTGATTTGTTCTTAAATAAATGAATATTTTCTAATGCGCGTCCCGTTCCAATCGCAACACAATCTAATGGATTTTCGGCAACCAATACCGGCATCCCCGTCTCTCTTGCTAGAAGACGATCCAGATTACGAAGTAATCCGCCTCCACCTGTTAACACAATCCCACGATCCATAATATCCGCTGACAACTCAGGTGGACATTTCTCAAGTGTGACCTTCACTGCTTCCACAATGGCACTTACCGTGTCAGACAATGATTCCGTAATTTCGGCCGACGTTACACTCATTGTTTTCGGTAAGCCGCTAACGAGGTCACGACCACGAATCTCAATGGATTCCGTCTTCTCCATCGTGAGCGCCGAACCAATCTCGATCTTCAACGTTTCTGCTGTACGCTCTCCGATCATGAGATTGTAAGTACGTTTAATATACTGAATAATGGCTTCATCCATTTCATCGCCTGCGATACGTATGGATCGGCTGGTAACAATGCCGCCAAGCGAGATGACTGCAACTTCCGTTGTTCCACCGCCGATATCGACGACCATACTCCCTGTTGGTTCCCATACAGGCAGATCCGCACCAATTGCAGCAGCGAACGGTTCCTCGATCGTGTAAGCTTCTCTTGCTCCTGCTTGCTTCGTTGCATCTTCAACAGCACGCTTTTCTACGGCTGTAATACCCGAAGGTACACAGACCATAACATTCGGATGTCGTGGAAATAACCAACGTTGCTTCTGCGCTTGTCGAATAAAGTAACGAATCATGGTTGCTGTCGTGTCGAAATCGGCGATGACGCCATCTTTCATCGGACGAACTGCACGGATATTACCAGGTGTGCGGCCAATCATCTTTTTAGCAGATTCACCTACTGCCTCAATTGTTTTCGTATCGGTACGAAGGGCGACCACAGAAGGCTCCCTAACGATAATTCCTCTGCCTTTCACATACACCAATGTATTCGCAGTACCCAAATCAATCCCTAGATCTTTCGTAAAACCACCAAACATACAAACGGCTCCTTTCCTGTTGCGTGTTCTATTATATTACATAAAGCCTTGTTCCTTCAAACTTATAAATCTCTGATCTCCAATGATAACATGATCTAACACTTCAATACCAATTATTGCTCCAGCTTCTACTAATCGACCAGTCAGACTAATATCTTCTGGGCTTGGTGTTGGATCCCCACTGGGATGATTATGTACACAAATGATGGAGGCACTGCTTCGTTTGATAGCCGCCCGAAACACTTCCCTCGGGTGAACAATGGATGCATTCAAGCTGCCCATAGACAAGGTTTCCTGTGCGATGACATGATTCTTCGTGTTCAAAAACAAGCAAACGAAATGCTCTTTTTGTAAATATCGAAGATCCTCACTCATCAAATCCGCGATATCCTTCGGAGAACGAATAGTGACTCGCTCTTCGTACGAGCTTTTGGCCAACCTGCGGCCTAGCTCAATACCCGCTTGAATTTGCAACGCCTTCGCATCACCTATGCCCTTGATTTGAGTTAGCTGATCCTTACTCATATCAACAAGACTGCGAAGCCCGCCGCTTTCGCTTAGAATCCGGCTAGCCAAATGAATAGCGGATTCTGCTATCGTTCCAGTCCTTAATAAAATGGCAAGCAACTCGGCATGACTTAACGCCCCCGCTCCCAATTGGAGCATACGCTCTCGCGGTCTATCTTCGTTCGGAACTTCTCGCAGCATCAAGTTTGAGCTTTCCATGTATTCCCCTCTTCCGTAATGTAGGTTGTGTTACTTGTCACTATCCCATGCATGCGGGTATAAGCCCTAAAAACAACATAAAACCCCCGGATTGTGAGATCCGAGGGCTTCTAGGATAGAGATTCTTTATTCGATTTCGGGCATTCTAAAGTCCTTATTTGTTCTAACATACTGCCGATGGTATGGCCTTCAAAGTAATTTTCCATTTGCTTCTCTGCGTCGGTGAAAACCTTCCCCATCAATTTATCCATTTTGGATGAAATCATACAAGGTTTGGTCTCATCACCAGAGCACCAACTTGGCTTTAAGGTACCTTGACACGTTAATCGGTATATCTCCCCAAGTGTGACTTCCTCAGGTTTACAACTCAGTATAAAACCGCCACCAATGCCTTCCTTCGTTGATACATAGCCTGCTTTTCGCAGAAAGCCCATAACTTTACGAATTCGTGCAGAATGAGTAGATACATTTGCTGCAATTTCTTCGCTAGTTGCCATATGATCTGGCAAGTGAGCTAATAGAACGAGGCTGTGGACGGCAATTGTAAATTCGCTGTTCATGGCTGATACCTCCAGAAGAATGCGAAGTCATGTCGCTTACTGTCATTGTAACCGTTACAGATTAGTCAGTCAATCTAAATACCCTATTTCGGACTCGAATGGATATACTTGGAAATGCAACTACAGAACTTGAATTTCGAAGTTCAGAAGCAAATCACTTAGCAAAGATAGCGGCAGTCCTACAACCGTGAAATAATCCCCTTCGATGCCACTGATGATGGTAGCCCCAATCCCTTGAATCGCATAAGAGCCTGCTTTATCTTTCGGTTCCCCTGTAGCTATGTAGCGCAGTATTTGCTCGTCGGACATTGGCTTCATACGTACATACGTTACACTATGGGATACAACTTCCTTCCCTGTTTCCGCATCCACACAAGCAACACCACTATAGACTTGATGGGTATTCCCTTGCAGCCCTTTTAGCATCCGGAAGGCATCCTGTTCATCAACCGGTTTGCCAAGAACTTCTTCGTTATATACCACAACCGTATCCGATCCGATAATAATCCCATGCTTATCTTGGTCTTCCAACATGTCTCTGACTGTTGAAGCTTTACGCAAAGAAAGCAGCTCAACGAGCTTAGACGGCTTTATTTTTTGTTCGACGGTCTCATCCGCGTCACTCACCCGAATAATATAGGGTAGTCCGAACGATTGGATGAGCTCCTGTCTACGCGGCGATGAAGAAGCAAGAATAAGTCTGTGATGATCAGGGCTAGACAATATAAACAACTCCTCAGTATAGTTATACGTTTTTTGAAGCTCTCACATATGTCACTAGAGTTTCCGATAAAGGAGATAGGCTCCTACTAATCCAATAATACTGCATAGGTTTAGCTTCACCAAAAGATGAAATTCATATTTCAAGACTTGCAGATCCGCTTTGGGCTCCCATGAAATTTGAACCGATTTGGTTAGAAATGCGAGAGCAGGAACGGGCGCCAGCAGCTGGCCGATAATAATCCCGGTAATTAACCCGACGATTAGAAAAATGAGTAATGCAAACGTGCTTTTTTTCATTCCTGTCATCCTCTCCATGTATGTACAAGCCTATTATACGGGGAAACACCTCTTTTTTCCATGTAAAATAAACGTCACACCTTCCATCTTGGAAGGATGCGTTTATCCAAAAATATAGCCTGCTTATCATGTGAAACGCATAAATGCTATATTTCAAAATAACCGGCTGACGCCGTATAAAAAAGATGGTGATTCTTACCTGCTTACAGCATAGGCCGATCTTAGTAAGATAGTTACCGGAGGTAAATTCAACTATGACGCTACTCAAACGACTTATCCTGTTCACTTTATTACTCACAATTGCCTTCCCCTATCATGCATTCGCTTACAAAGTAGTGCTTGATGCCGGGCATGGCGGAAGTGATCCAGGAGCAACAGGTATCAATGGTCTCCATGAAGCCGATGTCACTCTGGACATCACGTTAAAGGTACGGAAAGCACTTCTTGATCGCGGTTACGAGGTCGTCTTAACACGAACGAACGACACCTTCTTATCACTCGCTCAGCGTGTTGAATTTACGAATGAACAGCAAGCTGATTTATTCGTATCTATTCACGCCAATGCGCATCCGAGCAGCAATGCAAATGGAACGATGGTGCTTTACTACGACAATGCATACCCGCAAGAAGATTATCCAGCAAGCAGCACAATGACCAAATTAACACCTTACAGTAAAGATTTAGCTCAGCATGTGCAGGACGCTTTACTTGCTCAATCCGGAACCAAAGACTTAGGTCTAACACCAAGCGCTGTCTATGTGACCCGAATGGGAACAATCCCGAGCATTCTAGTAGAAACGGCCTTCCTCACCAATAAAAGTGATGCTTCTTTGCTAGCTAGCGATGCCATGCGTTCCAAGATGGCTATCGGAATAGCCAATGGGATTAGTGCTTATGAACCCCCCCTTTTTACCGATGTACTTGTACATTGGTCAAGATCTGCTGTTCTTCGCATGAAGAATAAAGGTATCATCGAAGGCATGGGTAACAATTATGAGCCTGACCGCGCGCTAACGAGAGCTGAATTCCTCACCTTAATGGATCGCGTATTCACATTCAGCAAACTGCCAGCAGCATGTGATACAACAGGAACTGTAACTTCCAGCGTTTACGGCTGCGGAACTGGAGCAACAGCTACAGCCAAAAGCTACTCCGATTTACCTGCTTCTCATTGGGCTAGCGCTGTTTTTGCCAAAGCGGGGAAATTAAACTTACTGCAAGGCTATGCAGATGGGACTATTCGCCCTAATCAAGCGATTACTCGCGGGGAAGTCGCTTATTTATTCAATCAGCTCCTGCAAATGTCCTCACCTGCAAAGCAAACAGCTAACAAAGCTTCATTTGATGATGTACCTAATTCGCTATGGAGTGCATCAGCTATCTACACATTGAAAGAAAAAGGCATTATTAATGGCGTATCGGATACTTCCTTTAAGCCAGATCAGACGATGACTAGAGCAGAAATCGCCGCCCTGCTCGATCGATACGTGAAGTAAATGTAAAGCCGTGACCCCGAACTCGTAAGAGTCTAGGTACACGGCTTTTTGTTTTATGCTACGCTAATCGTTTTGAGCAGCTCTTTCTGAGCAATAATGTATTGCATCAAAGAGGATTGGGCTTGCCACATCAAGGCCTGAGATGGCGTTTTTTTGTATTCTTCCATAGATTGAACGGCACGATTGATCGCGGTTGTCATTTTTTGCAGCGACTGTTTCACGTCATCACCTGCTCCGTCACTAAGCCCTGTTCCAAGTGTAATAAGGGCCTGATGCGATGCTCGGATCGACTGTAAGGAAGCATCCGTTAATGCGGTTGGCTTCGTTTCTGCCAGATGGATTAGTGTCAATCCGCTTATAGTATTAACGAGCTTATCGCCATCCGCAATAAAATTAGGAACTGACTCTGGCTTAGCACCAGACCAACGAATCCCAGTTACCGCCGGGAAATCCACGTTTTTCATAAAAACCTCGATGGTTTTATCCGTTGCCTGAATACCTTGTCGCAGAGCAATCGCATCTTCCTTCGTCTTCGCAAAGCCAACAAACACAGTCAGCTTATCGGAGTTATCCATCGCGGACGCCAGCCCCTTCTTACTAAGCGAATCCTGAACGGCTTGAGCGCCCTGTAAGGAGCTGAACACGCCGTTTTGCAAGAACGTATACGACTTACCCGGGATTTGCACAGACGTAACAGCTAACGTTGTCGCAGGTAACGCTACATCCCCTGCGCTAGTTTGTGCTTTGGAGGTTGATGCAGCTGTTTGAGTATTTGGCGATGCCACTGTGGTTTTGTTCAGGTTAGGTGTCGCAACATTCGTGTCCCCATCCGAAGAGAACATGGAAAGAACGAAAAATCCGAACGCGATACCAGTAACGACCGCACCAGCCACGGATGTCGCAATCCGAATCCAGGGTGTGCTGGATGATTTGGCATATCGAGCTCCTGTACTTGGTTCTCTATAAGGCTCTTTTGCGTTCCAGCTCGACCATTCGTTTGGTGATTGCATGGGTTCCATGTCATCTCGAGTCGCAGAAGGTTTCGTGTGATGCTGAGACTCCCTGGATATCTGTGTTTCGCGAATGATCCGCTCGACGCGCTCTCCCTCTGATTCAATCGGAGAATTCCAGGTCCCGAAATCCGTTGTAAACGTATTTAGTGCATGTGATTCGAACAATGACTCCACTTGCTCTCTTTCTGCTTGCTCGTAAGGCGTGACTTCTTTCAGAACATGATCCGCCTTCGAGTCTATAACTTTAAACTCTTCTTGGTAGAGTGGGATGACATTCTCCTCATGATCATGAACCCGCGCTGCTCTGCGTGTTGATTCTGCCCCTTCCTTGGGGTCGAATCGATAAGTGATTCTAGCTTTTTTCATTCTCTTCCCACACTCCTCATCATATGTATGTTAGAAACGGGCATATCGCCGTATCATCTTGTCCTAATCTTCTGTTACTAGAGTATGAGAGAGAAAAGCTTATTATGATTCTTCCAAGAAAAAAGACCGCCTCCAGCCAACGGCTCAAGCGATCTTTAGTTTACGTATGCGATTCGTATTTCTTGCGTAGTGATTTAGCTAATCCATCGGCTGCTTTCCAGATGTCGCCAGCCCCCATCGTAAGAACCAGGTCACCTGGTTGAACGTGATCAATCAAATACGTCAGCACTTCATCACGAGTGGCAATGTGCTGAACATTCGGGTTGCTGTTGCTGCGTATCAGCTCAACTAACCTCACGGAGTCAACACCTTCAATCCGCTGCTCACCTGCCGGTGAATAAATATCCGTAATAATAACTTCATCCGCTTCTAAGAAGGAACGGCTGAACTGCTCGAAAAGGTAATAGGTTCGCGTGTAACGTTGCGGCTGAAACACGGCGATAATCCGTTTTCTAGTCGCTTTAGCTGCCGAAATGGTAGCTTGAATTTCTGTTGGATGATGCGCATAGTCATCAATGACCAAGATGTTTTCAACTTCGCCAAGCACTTGAAATCTCCGCTTGGCCCCGCGAAATTCCTGAATCGCTTCAGCAATGTTCTCGAAGGAAAGACCTGCTTCTAAACAAGTAATCAATGTTGCTAGCGCGTTGTAAACATTATGTTTACCAGGCACCGATAAGCTAACTTGACCTAGAGATGTACCCTTGAAATCTACTGAAAACGTTACCTTACGGTCACCTAGTGAGATATCCCGTGCCACATAATCCGCTTCCGTTTCAATCCCATAGGTAATCACTTGGCTTTGAATTTCTGGAATCATTTCGCGCAGGAATACATCATCATGACATACAATTGCTTTGCCGCCTGGTCTTACTTGGCTTAGAAATTGTTTGTACGCTTTTTTCAAATTTTCGAAATCGCCATTGTAATTTTCTAAATGGTCGGCTTCGATATTGTTCACCAACGCGAGGGTTGGATGATATTGAAGGAATGTTCCATCACTCTCGTCCGCTTCCGCAACAACGTAATCCCCTTTGCCTGCTTTGGCATTGCTGCCGACATTCATGATTTCTCCACCGATAATATATGTTGGATCGCTTCCGCAAATCTCCATCACCAAGGCAATCATGGAGGAGGTTGTTGTCTTCCCATGGGCACCTGCAACGGCAATCCCCTTGCGTTCATTCATCAGCCTTCCCAGCATTTGTGACCGATGAATAATGGGAATGTTCAATTGCTCTGCTGCTTGCATTTCCACATTATCTTTGGATAACGCGGTTGAATAAACAACCAGATCGGCTCCTGATACGTTAGTTGCCTCATGGCCAATAAACACTTGAGCACCTTTGGCTTTCAGTTTCTCAGTAAGCTCTTGCTGTGCTAGATCAGATCCGGAAATCCGGTATCCCATTTCGAGCATGACTTTGGCAATGGCACTCATGCCGTATCCGCCGATTCCTATAAAATGTACGTGTTCTGCTTGACTCACGCCGTTCTCACCATCCTTTTTCAGAATCGGTTTGATAGGTTATCCAAGAACGAACATCAGAGATTAAATACAGCGTGCCGGATACGACCGCCAGATCATCCTGCTCAGTTCTATTTGTTAATAAGGTTAAAGCTTTCTTCCAATCGCGTTCTACAACAATGTCGACCTCACGATTCATCTCACGAAGCAAACCACTGGCGATATCAGCGAGCAGGGAAGCATCCCCTTTTTTATGAAAATTAGCTTCTGTAATAATAAGAGTATCCACCAATGGTAGTATATGCCTTAAGTAGCCTGTATGATTCTTCGTCGCAAGCATTCCAATCATCATATGAAGCTTCTTATAGCTGTACACATTTTGAAGCGCTGCGGCCAGTGTGGCTGCCCCTTCCGGGTTATGAGCCCCATCGATAAGGATACGCGGCTCTTGTGAAACCATCTCTAGCCTACCCGGCCATTTCGTTCCCACAAGACCTTTTTGAAGATCCGCATCGTCCACAATCGTTGCATAATATTGACGAAGAACCTCAAGTGTCATGACGGCTACTGCCGCATTCTTCAATTGATGCTCACCATTTAATGTGATGGACAGCTCCGGTATAGGTCGAAAAGGTCCGTTAAACTGGAAGCTTTGACGATCCAACTCGCTGTTCACTTCGGTCAACGTAAATTGATCACCAAGTGAGTAAAGCGTGGCTTTCTTCGCCTTCGCCGTTTGTTCAATTACGCGCCAAACATTCTCTGGTTCAACCGCAGTAATGACAGGAACTCCTGCTTTAATAATTCCTGCTTTTTCAGCTGCTACAAGCTCCAGCGTATCACCTAGGATATCCATGTGATCATGGCCTACGTTCGTAATGACGGTAACGATTGGATTCACGATATTCGTGCTATCCAGCCTTCCCCCGAGTCCTGTTTCCCATACCACATAATCGGGATAAGTGACTTTTCCGAAATATAGAATCGCCAGTGCAGTCGAAATTTCAAACATCGTTGGCGGGCCAACCTCAGTTGCTGCAATCTCATCCACAATCGGTTTCATCTCATTTACCAAACGAAGCAAAACGTCATCCTCAATGTCAGCACCATTTACTTGAATACGGTTAGTATACCGAACTAAATACGGTGACGTAAACGTGCCTACATCATAGCCGCACGCCTGAAGCACAGAAGATAAATAAGCGCATGTAGAGCCTTTCCCATTCGTTCCGGCTACATGAATGAACTTCAGCCTGCGTTCAGGGTGACCCAGCTTTTCCATTAACAATTCCATGCGCCCAAGGCCCGGCTTCATACCGAGCTTCTCCATCCGTCCAACGATCCAGTCAATGGCTTCCTGTGCGGTTTGGAATTCATCCGCAGTGTTCTTGATTTCATCCATAGTTCTCATCCTCATTTACTATATGAATCACCTTGTAGACGAACCTAGGCAATCGTATAATTTGCGCTCTCTATGACTGTAACTCCGCTAATCGAGCGATCACTTTATCCCGCTTATCTGCATAATCTGCAAGCTTAGCTTTCTCTTCTTCAATCACCTTGGCAGGTGCCTTGGCCACAAAGCCTTCATTGCCGAGCTTTTTCTCAATTCGCTCAACTTCACCGTGTAAGGATTGAAGCTCTTTATCCAAACGCGCAAGCTCTTGTGTGATATCGATCAGGCCTGCTAACGGTAAGTACAACTCAGCACCTGTGATTATCGCCGTCATCGCTTTGTCTGGTGCCGCCATGGCAAGGTCAATTTGAAGCATAGACGTATTGCAGAAGCGCTTCAGGTATTCCTCATTTTTGCGGAGAATTTCCTGCGTTTCTTCACTTGCCGGTTTAATAAGGAGCTCAACTTTCTTACTCATTGGTACATTCACTTCGGCACGGATATTACGAACGGAACGAATCGCTTCCATCAAAAGCTCCATCTCACGAATCGCATCCCACGCTTCAAAGGCTGCGTTCTCTTTCGGCCAAGCCGCAAGCGTAATCGTATCGCCGACATGTGGCAAGTGCTGCCAGATCTCCTCTGAGATAAACGGCATGAACGGATGAATTAAACGTTGCGTTTGATCTAGTACATAAGCGAGAACAGATTGTGTCTGTTTTTTAGCCGCTGGATCCGTACCGTATAAGCTCAGTTTACTGAACTCAATGTACCAATCACAGAGATCATCCCAGATGAAGTTATAGAGCAGACGTCCTGTTTCACCAAATTCGTAGCTATCGATTAAGCGAGTTACATCACGAACCGTCTCATTTAAACGATGCAAAATCCAACGATCCGCTGTACCTAAATGACCTGTTAAATCGATATCTGCTGCGGTTACGCCTTCCAAATTCATCAAAGCGAATCGGGATGCGTTCCAAATCTTATTGGCAAAATTACGAGCTTGCTCTACCCGCTCCCAACGGAAGCGAAGATCTTGACCTGGTGTGCTGCTCGTTGAGATCATATAACGCATCGCATCAGCACCGTATTTCTCAATCACTTCTAACGGATCGACCCCGTTTCCGAGGGATTTGGACATTTTGCGGCCTTCGGAATCGCGAACAAGACCATGCATAAGCACATCCTTAAACGGAATTTGGTCCGTAAATTCGAGTCCTTGGAAAATCATCCGAGCTACCCAGAAATAAATGATATCGTAACCAGTTACTAGGACACTCGTTGGATAGAATCGCTTCATATCTTCGGACTCGTTCGGCCACCCTAATGTGGAAAAAGGCCATAAGGCTGAACTGAACCATGTATCAAGAACATCATTATCTTGTTTAAGATTCGTGCTTTGACAATGCGAGCAAGCCACAGCATCTTCACGAGTAACCGTGATTTGGCCGCAATCCGCACAATGCCAAGCAGGAATGCGGTGCCCCCACCATAGCTGACGGGAAATACACCAGTCGCGTACATTTTCAATCCAATTCAAATACGTTTTCTCGAAGCGGTCCGGAACAAAATTAACACCGTTGCCTGATTTTTGTGCTTCAATCGCTTGATCAGCAAGTGGCTGCATTTTGACGAACCATTGTGTGGACAAGTAAGGCTCAATCACAGCCCCACTGCGCTCACTATGTCCAACTTGGTGAACATGCTCTTCGATTTTGATCAAAACGCCTTGTTCTTTCAAATCAGCCACAATTTGCTTACGGCACTCGAAACGATCTTGCCCTTGGTACGGGCCCGCATTCGCATTCATCGTTCCGGATTCGTCCATAACAAGAATTTGCGGAAGATTGTGACGTTTCCCAACTTCAAAATCATTTGGATCATGTGCAGGCGTGATTTTAACAGCGCCGCTGCCGAACTCTTTTTCAACATAATCGTCGGCAATAATCGGAATTTCGCGATTGACAATAGGAAGCAGCAAGGACTTCCCAATGAGGTGCTTATAGCGCTCATCCTTCGGATGAACAGCAACCGCCGTATCGCCTAACATCGTCTCTGGACGCGTTGTAGCGACTACGATGGAGCCTGAACCGTCAGTCGTTTCATATTTCAAATGATACAGCGCACCTTGCACTTCTTTGTACTCAACTTCAATATCGGAAAGAGCCGTGCGTGCCGCAGGATCCCAGTTAATAATATAGTTGCCGCGATAAATCAGGCCTTTCTCGTGCAAACTTACGAAAACCTCACGAACCGCTTGTGAAAGTCCTTCATCAAGGGTGAAGCGTTCACGCGAGTAATCGAGAGAAAAGCCCATTTTCGCCCATTGCTCGCGAATCGTATCTGCATATAATTCTTTCCACTCCCACACCTTCTCCAAGAACTTCTCGCGTCCCAGATCATACCGCGTTTGTCCTTGTTCGCGAAGCTTCTGCTCTACACGTGTTTGTGTTGCGATACCCGCATGGTCAGAACCCGGCAGCCACAGTGTGTCAAAGCCCTGCATCCGCTTGGTACGAATGAGAATATCTTGCAGTGTAAAATCAAGTGCATGCCCAATGTGCAGCATACCTGTTACGTTCGGAGGCGGTATCACGATCGTGTAAGTCTCCGCGTCAGGACGATTGCCCGCTTTGAAAAATTCATTGGTAATCCAGTAATCGTACCACTTACGCTCCGCTTCTTTGGGATCATACGTAGTAGGCATTTCCGTTTGTAGTTTGGCTTCGGTCATAAAAGTACCTCCATATCTGGTTAGATATTATTGTGATGGCAAGCTTACATTTGAAGAGATAAAAATAGAGTAGAGCAAATAGACACAAAAAAACCTTTCGCCCAAAAAAGGACGAAAGGTATATCTTCCGTGGTACCACCTTCATTTCATGCACTCGCCCCAATAGCAAATAACATGACACTTAAAACAGATAACGGCTGCGACCGGAAAATGCTAATGCATGCGAGATCATTGACTCGGCGATTGCACTCACATTTACTGCTCCAGGGCGACTTCGATCGGATGTATCCTGAGGAACCTCTCAGCGCTGCAGTTCCACTCTCTGAAGGGCGTTCCGACTACTACTCCCTATCTTTGCAATTCCATATGTTGGTTTGAAAATGATTTACACTATATGATAACGAACATTTGCCCCGTAGTCAATATGTAACAAGCCTGCTTCTGCGATTGTTACTTTTATTTCATAGTATTGGGTACAAATATCTTTTGTATACGTGTCGAACATAAAGAGCCCCCAGCTGTTTAAAGCAGCCAGAGGCTCTTGCCTATGTATCGGTTATTATCTTGGGAGATAAATTACTTGACCCACAGTAATATCCTGATCACCCATACGATTCATCAACTGAAGCTCACGTGTAGTTAATTGATAACGCTTGGCGATGGATTCCAACGTATCTTCTTTTTGAACGATACACAATTTAAGTTTCCTGAATTCCTGAGACTCAGATCTACTCTGAAGAAATAATCGTCTCCACTCTACCGCATCTATCCGCGATTCCGCCTCAAGAGCCGCTTGCGCCTCTGCTTCCGCAGTCCGCTTGTCGGAAAGATACGTGCCTGCCTTTGATAATAGCGATTTGATGCCATATGGGTTAACCTCCACAGCGTCCGAAGCCTTCTTGCCAAAGGCAACTTTAAGCTCCTTTTTCTCCTCTGTAACGACCGTACTATCGGCATGGGGGGTCACCTTCAGCTCGATTTGTTCCAATTCTACCCCTACCGTGTCATCACCCATATAAGTTTCTGGTTGAGCCGCAACGATCGCTGGTTCAGGTGCAGCTGCAATCAGGGTCGGCGATGGTGTTGGTAACGGTGTAGGAAGAGGAACTGGCGTGGGCGGTGGTTGGATCACTTGTGGCGCTTGTGGCACTTGTGGCACTTGTGGTTCCTGTACTATCGGTGCTGGTGCTGGCGTGTACGGGATAACCGGCTCGGAGCGTGGATAATCAATTTGATGCACAAACGTGACTTCTTCTTCCTCTCGCCAGCTTTCCTGCGGAGCAGAAACCATTTCTACACCTTGCAGGGAGAGAACCCCGGTTACATTCAAGCTGCGAGCCGATAGAAGGTCGATATCAAAGTTCTCGATTTCCACCTGAATATCTTCTACACGATGAATGCGATTCAAGGGCAGCGTAATTTCGACAGGAATCAAATGCTCAAGTGTTCGCGGGCTCCCGCCTTCATCACTGAAGTAGTTGCCCGTAAGAAGTAAATTCCCCTTTAAGATCGCTTGATCATCCAGCGTTAGTACTTGAATATGCGGAAGTAATTCTACCTCATTTAATTCTTGTATGGCCGCCAAATTTTCCTGCAAATGCACACGTTCATAAATATCAAATCTTAAGCCTGGTTGTTGTTCAGACACCGAATGAATCCTCCCTTCCGTATAACTCGGAACATAAATCAGCACCGAATTGTTGGGTGATATACTTGATTGTCTCTAAAAGTATATGGGTGGAGGAGGCCAGGCATGACTACATTTTTTAATTTGTCGACATCTCATCTAATACTGACTTGAAATCTAACGGGTAGGGTGCATGAACAACGACCTCATTTTGCGTAATCGGATGCTTAAATAGAAGTCGTTCGCCATGAAGCGCTTGCCGGTGAAATAAACGGGAAGAACCACCGTATAAGGTATCGCCGACTAGAGGATGCCCTATATGACTCAGATGAACCCGAATCTGATGTGTTCTGCCGGTCTCCAACTCGACCTCAACAAGCGCCCCTCCCTTCATTTGCTGAAGGACTCGGAAGTGTGTAATCGCTTGATCCCCGTTCGGGACTACTCTTCGTTTGCCAGGGACATGACGGTCTTTGCCGATCGGTTCATCGATCCAACCTTCCTTGGTTTTGAACACCCCGTGAGCGATTGCCACATAGCGTCTATCAATCTGTTTCTCTCGCATGGCTTCGTCTAATAGGACGTGAGCCCATTCATTTTTGGCATACAGAATTACGCCAGTCGTATCTTGATCTAGACGATGAATATGGCGAATTCCACACGCTTGGCCAGTCGCTTCATAATAATGCACTACCGCAGAAGCAAGCGTACCACCTTGACCGACTTCAGCCGGATGGACAGACTTACCAGCTGGCTTGTTAACGACTAAAGTGAACTCATCCTCGAATAAGACGTCTAATGGGTATGGTTCTGATTTAAACGCCGCCTTTTCCTTAGGAAACACTTTTAGCCGAATTGTATTAGCTTCTACACGAATAAGTCCTTGTGAAGCTAATCGCAGAAAAAATTTGCGAGGCACAGGCAAGTAAGCCGCTAATTCTTCGACTGCACCCGGTTTAAGCGGTTTCCAGTGCTCATTCGGAAGAGGAAGCTCCAGCCATTCTCCATTTCGCGACCAGTTGATCATGATTCCATGCCTTTACGAAATGATAGGAAGATTGCTAGTAAAATGATCAGAAATACAAAAACAATCGCCATGAGGTCGATCGGAAAATCAAAAAAATAATAACGTTTCATAATATAGAACGAGCTCCTTAAGAAAGAGGGATTATGTACACTTTATTTTAACAATTACCATTACCATTTGCATGCAAAAATATGATACTATAACTCTTGTATTGTTTTTTTTCGACATTTTCTATCAATTTATTAATAGAGCAGGAGAGGTTTACCTTGGGTAGTTCAATTGCAAATCATTTTCGAAATTATAGTTGGCTGAAGCGGACTTTACTTGTTATAGCTGTATGTACATTCTTAAGTTCCAGCTTTTTATTTCTAACCCCGCCGGGTACATACATTCGCGAGTATTTGGCCAAAACAGTCATTACAACACAGCATCGTGATTGGGCATGGATCTTTGTAGGTGCTCAGCGAAGAGATCAGATGGTTCTCGAGATGCAAAATCTAACAGAGATCAACTCCATCGAGAAACAAAACTTGGAGGCCGTACAATTTAATACGAAACGTCCCATCGAAAGCTTGGTCAAAGTGGAAGATATTTCAGGTACACTTTGGAAAGGTAAACGCATGTATGTTTATGATCCGCGAACCATTCGTGTTGTCGTTCCCGCTAAGCAAGGTGAAGGTGAACGAATCACCTCCATGGTGGAGCGCACGGGAGCTGTTGCTGGTGTGAATGGTGGTGGCTTTAACGACCCAGACGGACTTGGGAACGGATTTGCCCCAATCGGTGCTATTATGTCCGGTGGTAACATCCTTTATACCGACCAAGAAGGAAGCATTGCGCAACAAATTGTTGGATTTACCAAAGAAGGTACGCTTATTATTGGTAAATACACGATCAATGAGTTGCTGAAGCTTGGCGTCTCAGAAGCTGTTTCTTTCTATCCTCGTGTAATTGCGAACGGTAAACCGCTCATTACAAGCGGTGATGGTGGTTGGGGACGCGCACCGCGAACAGCTGTTGGTCAGAAAGCGGACGGAACCGTCATCTTCATTGTCATCGACGGACGTCAAACATCAAGTGTCGGCGCAACATTGAAAGAAGTACAAGATCTATTCTTAGAAGATGACGTTATTAATGCCGGATTCCTTGATGGCGGGGCATCTTCCGAAATGGTTTACAATAATGCTTTGATTACTAAGCCATCTAGTCGCTACGGCGAGCGTCGTTTGCCATCTGCCTTCTTGGTATTTGATCATCCTGAGAAAGTTGATGTGAAGAACGTCTGGGCAGGACTAACGACGATTGATCCAGGTGGCGCCTATGATCACCCTGAGTTCCAGAAGGAGCAGGCTGCACTGAGGGCACAAGGTAAACTACCTACGCCAACACCGAAAGCAACGCCTACTCCATCGACAAAGTCAGAAAGTACGAATGAAGCAGGTAAAACTGGCGGATCTACATCGCCTTCGAGCACGGAATCATCAAAACCGAATGCGACTGAGAAGCCGTCATCAGTATCAACACCACCATCGACAAGTGCAACACCTACTCCAGGTAATGGGAACGGGGCGGGTGGCAGTACCAAACCAACGGCAACACCGTCGCCTACACCTAGTGCGACACCGAAACCTTCGAATACACCTACTGTCACTCCATCTCCTACCGTTAAACCAAATTAACTATTTAATTAAAATAGGGGCTGCTCTCACGTAGTTATACTACGGAGGGCAGCCCCTTTCTCAAGCTTATAAACGTTTCAACGCTTCTCGATGCGCTCCGATTGTTGTTTCAATATCCTCATCGGAGTGAACGGTTGATACAAACATCCCTTCAAACTGTGAAGGTGCAACCGATACACCCAAATCCAGCAGATGACCGAAGTAGGCGTTAAATCGCCCAAGGTCTGATGTTTTGGCCGTCTCATAGTTTGTCACAGCTGTTTCCGTGAAAAATGGACAAACCATGGATCCTACGCGATTGATTGTGGAGGCAATGCCGAATTCAGCTGCATTCGCAGCGAAACCTGCTTCCAACTTAGCAGACCGACGTTCTAACTCCTCGTATACGTTCGGCTCACCCAATAACGATAACGTTGCAAAACCTGCTGCCATAGCGAGGGGATTTCCAGATAAAGTACCTGCTTGGTAAATCGGACCCGCTGGCGCAATCTGTTCCATAATGTCCAAGCGACCGCCATAGGCACCTACAGGAAGCCCACCGCCAATCACTTTGCCTAGACAAGTTAAATCAGGTATGACGCCGTATAAACCCTGTGCACAGTTCTTATGCACACGGAACCCCGTCATAACCTCATCAAAGATCAACAAGGAGCCGTATTGCTTGGTAATGTCACGAAGGCCTTGCAGGAAGCCTGCCGCGGGAGGAACAACCCCCATATTCCCTGCAATGGGTTCAACGATAAGCGCCGCGATTTCTTCGCCAAACTTTTCAAAAGCCAGCTTCACGGACTCCAAATCGTTGTAAGGAACCGTAATCGTATTTGACGCCACACTGCTAGGAACACCAGGACTATCCGGTAATCCAAGCGTTGCAACGCCAGAACCAGCCTTAATCAGCAAGGAATCTGCATGCCCGTGATAGCTTCCTTCGAATTTCATAATCTTGTCGCGTTTCGTAAATCCGCGGGCAAGACGCAACGCACTCATGGTTGCTTCCGTTCCTGAATTAACCATACGCACCATGTCAATAGACGGTACACGATCAATAACAAGCTTCGCCATCTCTGTCTCTAGCAGCGTCGGAGCTCCGAAGCTCGTCCCTTTAATAGCTGTAGCTTGAATAGCTTCCAAAACAGTAGGATGAGCATGCCCAACGATTAATGGTCCCCACGATCCAACATAGTCAATGAATGAATTCCCATCAATATCCGTTACCCGGGAGCCAGATCCACTCTCCATGAATAAAGGTGTTAAGCCTACCGATTTAAAAGCGCGAACCGGACTGTTAACCCCTCCAGGAATCAGCTTTCTTGATTCTTGAAAAGCAGCCGCTGATCGTTTGTCGATTCTGCTCGAATTTCCCATTATTTAGCCCCCAATAACGTGATCTTATGATAAAATAAGGTAATAACCTACCTATATACCTACAAAGGCGGTACACTCCATGCTTGAGCTTATCAAAAAAGTCCCTT
Source organism: Paenibacillus sp. J22FR5 (assembly GCF_059691975.1). Classification (NCBI taxonomy): domain Bacteria; kingdom Bacillati; phylum Bacillota; class Bacilli; order Caryophanales; family Paenibacillaceae; genus Paenibacillus; species Paenibacillus sp. J22FR5. Next base: position 111,561 of record NZ_JCAUAN010000011.1, read on the forward strand.
TATTTGCCCAATTAAATGAGCAGCAACTGAACGCCTTAGTTCAAATATGTACTAGGCGTACTTATAAATCGGGTACCATCTTATTTTCAGAAAAAGAAATCGGCTCTGTCTTCTATATGGTTCTTAGCGGCTCTGTTAAGATCTTCACGACGAGCAGTTCAGGTGAGGAAAAAATACTATCCATCTGCAAAACTAGCGAAAGCTTCGGTGAGCTCTCCCTTATTGACGGCAAACCGCGTTCTGCTTCTGCTCAGACCTTAGAAGAATGTATCTTATTAACCATTACAGGACAGAGCTTCCTTGAATTGCTTCGTACTCATTTTGACATTAGCTTAGGTATCATGCAAGAGCTTAGCAATCGACTGCGGGATACGAATCAGCAAGTCCATGACCTGACCTTCCTAGATGCAAGAACACGCGTTATCAAAAGCTTGATCAAAATGGCGAATTCCCATGGCTTGCGTAAAGGCACCACAATCGTTATTAAGCTTGTTCTGAACTTTGATGAAATCTCACAGCTTGCTGGTGTTCAGAAATCAACGCTCATGCAAGTCATTCGTGATCTCGAGGAGAAGAAAATTTTGACGATATCCTCCTCTGAATTCACACTGGATCTGACCAAACTACGGTAATTAACGAACTCTTACCTCTGTTCAAGGACAAGTTCTGCAAGCTGATTAGCAGCCTCTTTTCCTTGCCGTATACAATCGGGCAGTCCGACTCCATGAAACCCTGCACCTGTGACTAGGACTCCTGGCATAGTTGCCATAAGCTCATGTCGGAAATGAGCTAACTCCTCCAAATGGCCAACAGGGTATTGCGGCATCGAATGCATCAATCTCGTCACTTCAGCGAATCGCGGTTCAGCCACGATCCCAAGTAGATCCTTAATATCGTGACGTGCTTTACTTATTAATTGCTCATCGGACCATGCTGGCCATTCTTGCTCGCCAGAACGACCTATATAGCATCGCAGCAGTACTTTACCTTCAGGCGCAGCATGCAGCCACTTCGCTGAGGTTAACGTGCAGGCCGTAATGGTATACCCTTCATGTTTAGGCACGAGAAAACCGGAGGCATCCAGTTCAAATGGAATATCTTTACGGTCAAAAGCCATGATCACGTTAGCTACAGATATATAATCAATCTTCGCAAGTTTGCTCGCTGCCGGCAGCTCCGAAAGCAGCTTCGCCGCTTGATACGTTGGCGTGGTCACAATGACCCCATCAACGCTCTCTCGATGACCGTCTTCAAACGTAACTTCTGCTTGTTGCCCCTCTAAGCTTCGCACCGACTCTACGCCAACACCAGAACGTAAATCCACCGTACCCAATGCCTCTACTAGACCTGTCACTAACGATTGGAGCCCTCGCTTAAATGTCACAAAAACCGAATTGCGCACAGCTGCAGGCAAATGTGCAGATTCCTCGGTCACATTTTTGCGACTCGCCATCATCCCCAGAATTAAGCTGCGGTTCTTCTGCTCCATAGCCCGAAACTGCGGGAATGTTGACTTTAAACTCAGCTTATAGGTATCACCCGCATAAATACCTGCAAGCAGCGGCTCAACAATTCGCTCAAGCACTTCTTTACCTAATCGGCGCTCCAGAAAATGTCCAAGCGACTCATCTGTGGCGATATCCCGTTTCGGCAAAACCAAATCCATGGCAGCTCGTAGCTTGCCAACGGGAGAAATTAGGCCTGTCTTCACAAATGGCGACATTTGCGTCGGAATCCCGAGGACTAGGCCAGGCGGCATACGATGCAGCTTTCGCCCACGAACAATGTAGGTTTTCTTGGCTTTTGGATTCGTACCTGTTAACTCATTTTCCAGTCCGAGATCATAAGCCAAATCAATAATGGGACGTTTACGCGCTAGAAAGGAATCAGGTCCCTTCTCGATTACGAAGCCATCTCGCTTAATGGTATGAATTTTCCCGCCGAACGAAGGGGATTTCTCCACAACCGAAATGCGGAAGGGAGCACCCGCCGTTTCTAAACGCTTTTTCAAATAAAAAGCAGCGCTTAGACCCGTTATGCCCCCGCCTATAATCATGTAATGAGGCACGTTCGTACTCATTGGGACTTCCCAATCTCTTGCCATTTTTTATATACAACATCGCTCAACGTTTCCATGTATTGAGGATCGGTATTGAGTGACTCCGTACGTTCCAAATGCACGACTAACTCTTTCGCCAACGCTTGCGCTTCAATATCGATATCATAGAGTACTTCTAAATGATCCGAAACGAACCCGATCGGGCACAGTAAGATTTTATCCACGCCTTCTTCTTGCTTGATGGTACGCATAACGTCCAAAATATCCGGACCTAGCCAAGGCATCGCTGTCTGCCCCGCACTCTGCCAACCAAACTGCCAATTCGTTAAACCTACACGATCTGCAAGAGCTTTGGACGTTGCCAGCAATTGATCCGGATACGGATCTTTCATCTCCAGAATTTTCTCTGGCAAACTGTGAGCTGTAAAAATGACCCGCACATCATTGCGATCCGCTTCTGCAAATTTCCCCAAAGCGTTCTCAACTCGTGTTTGCAAGGCATCCAGCAATTTCACATGAAGATGATAATCCAGAACGAAGGTCATTTTAAGACCTAAGGCTTCTGCTTTATCCTTCGCTCTCTTCACATACCCGCCAACACTCATCGTCGAGTAATGAGGCGCTAGAACGACCCCTACGGCCTCTCTGATGCCGTCCTTAACCATCTGTTCAACGCCGTCCTCTACGTAGGGTTGAGCGTGCTTAAGGCCTTGGTAGCAGACGAATTCAAGCTCAGGATGCTCTTGGCGCAACGTCGCTTCAAGTCCTTTAACTTGTTTATTCGTATTTTCACGCAACGGGAAGAAACCACCGACAATGGCCTCATAACGCGTCGTTAATTCATGTAATTGCTCAGGGGTCGGCGGATGGCCGCGTCTGATATGTGTGTAATACGCTTCAACTTGATCCAAACTTTCCGGCGTACCATACGACATCACTAATACACCAATACGAGTTTTGCTCATATTAAACACCACTCTTTTCTGCCTGCTGGGTTAAAACGGAATGCGAATAACTATGAATAAACGTCGTTAATTCTTTCAATTTCTCAAGCGATGCTTCTGGGAATAAGCCATGTCCTAAGTTGAAAATAAACCCTGGCTGCTTCATTCCTTCATCCATAATCGCTTTCGCTTGCGCTTCAATCACGCTCATCGGCGCGGTTAAGATATAAGGGTCCAAGTTTCCTTGCACCGCATAACGATTCTGAAGTCTTTCACGACCAACGGAAATCGGAACCCGCCAATCCAGACCAATTACATCCGCTTGAATCGTCGTCAGATAGGGAAGTAACTCCCCGGAACTCACGCCTGGGAAATAAATTTTCGGTTCTTTCAAATCCGAAAGCTCTTGGAAAATTCGCATCATGGTTGGCCTTACATAGACGTCGAAATCGGCTGGAGAGAGTGCACCCACCCAGCTATCGAAAACTTGAACGGCTTTCGCCCCAGAGGCGATATGCGCACGTAGATACGTGATGACCATATCCCCCAGCTTATCCATTAACGCGAACCAGACCGCTGGCTCCGAATACATCATTTGCTTGGTACGAATATAGCTCTTGGAAGGTCTTCCTTCGATCAAATAGCTGGCGATTGTAAATGGAGCACCGGCGAACGAAATCAACGGAACTTCCAATTCTTTATCTAAAATGCGAATCGTTTGAAGAATGTGGGATAAGTCCTTCTCTACATCAATAGGACGAAGACGTTCAACATCTTGAGCCGTACGGACAGGCGTATGTATAACAGGACCGATATCTTTGACAATATCAAAGTCAACACCAAGCGAAGCCACAGGGTTCATGATGTCCGAGTACAAAATCGCGGCATCAACGCCAAGCTTCTTGATCGGCATCATTGTGACTTCAGCTGCAAGCTCTGGCTGCTGACAAATTTCGAGCAAGGAGTACTTTTCCTTGATCTTACGGTAGTCAGGATCATAGCGACCTGCTTGACGCATATACCACACGGGGAGCGTATCTACCTGTTCTTTCCGACATGCTTTTATAAAATTATCGTTATAACTCATGAGGCACCTTCCTCTTGTTTCCATCTATTCTCATCCATTATGCCCTAATTATACCCCTCTCACAACCGAGGTAAGCTTACCTATTGCGACAAAAGTATGACAAAAGAACCACTTGAACTCCGTTTTAGATCACAGAGGACAAATGGTTCATTAACTCATTAATTTTGCAAGTATCGTGCAATATCCTTGGCGAAATATGTCAGGATTATGTCTGCTCCCGCACGTTTGAAGCTAGTCATTGTTTCCATCACAATGGCTTCTTCATTCACCCAACCTTGCTTCGCAGCCGCCTTCACCATGGCGTACTCTGCGCTCACATTGTAAGCTACAACAGGTAAGTCAAAGTTATCTTTCAGCATGCGGATAATATCCATGTAAGCGAGCGCTGGCTTCACCATAAGGAAATCAGCTCCCTCGATGACATCGCTTGACGCTTCACGAAGGGCTTCACGGCTGTTAGCCGGATCCATTTGATACGTTTTCCGATCGCCGAATTGCGGTGTGGAATGTGCAGCATCACGGAATGGACCGTAGTAGGCAGATGCATATTTGACGGAATACGCCATGATCGGCGTGTTCTCATAGCCAGCCTCATCGAGTCCAGAGCGTATCGCTTGCACATAGCCGTCCATCATATTGGAAGGGGCGATGATATCAGCACCCGCTTTGGCCTGTGACACGGCGGTGCGAACGAGAAGCTCAAGGGAAGGGTCGTTTGCGACATCCGCTTGCCCAGTAATCGGGTGGTGATGAATAACCCCGCAATGGCCCGTATCTGTAAATTGGCATAAGCACGTATCTGCGATAATCAGCAAATTAGGGTTAAGTTCTTTAATAAACCGTGTAGCTTGCTGAACGATTCCATCATCCATAAATGCGGAAGTACCAGTCGCATCTTTATGATCCGGCACTCCGAATAAAAGAATCGCTTGAATACCTAGCTGTGTGATTTCATCGATTTCTTCTTTCAGACGATCTAATGAAAAATGATACACCCCAGGCATCGATGCAATTTCTGACTTTACATTCGTGCCATGAGTAACAAAGATCGGTTGAACCACATCGTTAACCGTTACTTGATTCTCACGAACGAGATTACGAATGGCTGCATTTCCGCGTAAGCGGCGGTTACGAACGATTGGGAAACTCATGATGGATTTCCGCCTCCTTGAATCATGCTTTGTACCAAAGAAGCAACGGTCGCTTCTTCAGCCGTATATGTGATCGACAAGCCCGCTTGAATCACGGTTTCTGCCGTTTTGGGACCTATAACTGCTATTTCTACGCCTTGCAGCAACGATAACGGATCTTCCATGCCGAGTTGCTTTAGAGCATCGAGTAAATTCGTAACCGTAGATGAGCTTGTAAAAGTAATGATATGAATGCTTTGATTTTGTAAAAGATGAATAATCTCTTCTCCGTCATCGGTGGTCAGCACATTCTCATACACATCCACTTCCGTAACTTCGAGGCCAAGCTCCTTCAGTTTAGAAGGCAAATAATCACGTGCCAAGTCAGCTGTCGGCAGCAGCACCTTCTGACCCGCGTTCAAATCCCCTTGAATGGCATCTAAGATGCCTTCCCCTTGATACTTGGTTGGGAGTATGTCAGCAATGATACCTCGCTCCGCAAGCGCTTCTGCTGTCTTAGGACCGACGGCCGCAATGCGCGCGTTACCCATCTTGCGAACATCGATGCCTTTCTCCCGCATTCTGCGGAAGAAGAATTCGACACCATTCGCGCTCGTGAGTAGAATCCAGTCAAATTCCTGCAGTCTTTCGAGTGCGAGATCCAACGCTTGCTGAGCTTCCGGGCGACTTGGAGGCTGCAATCGAATAACAGGGAACTCGACGGGCTCTCCGCCCAGATCATCGATGAGGTCCACAAGTTCACTCGCTTGACTCCGAGCTCTCGTAACGAGTACTCGCTTGCCAAACAGCGGCTTCTTCTCCATCCAAGCCAGCTTCTCACGAAGCTTAACAACCTCACCCACAATAATGACAGCAGGTGATTTGAAGTTTGCTTCTTTAACCTTCTCAGTGATATCCGCTAGGGTACCTGTGATGGTCGCTTGATCCGCCCATGTCCCCCATCTGACAAGAGCAACAGGCATTTCTGGCGGCTTACCACAGCGAATCAACTCACGGCATATTTGCTCTAGATTGGCAACACCCATCAGGAATACCATCGTGCCAATCGCTTTAGCCAGATGCTCCCAATTGAGGGAAGAATATGTTTTGTTCGGGTATTCATGGCCCGTTACGATTGCAACTGAAGAAGTAAAATCACGATGCGTAACAGGGATTCCTGCATAGGCCGGCACGGCAATCGACGAAGTGATCCCTGGGATTATATCATAGGTAACGCCGTTATCTGCGAGAAGCTCTGCTTCTTCCCCTACGCGTCCGAATACACTAGGATCTCCACCCTTAAGTCGTGTTACTATTTTGCCTTGTAGGGCCAAATCTACAAGTAATTGATTGATTTCTTCTTGCTTTAATATATGTTTATCTGGCAGCTTGCCAACAAAGATGAGTTCTGCTTCTGGTCTTCGATGCTTTAATAAGCGTGGATTGGCAAGACGATCATAGACGATAACGTCTGCTCTCTGAATAGCTTCCATTCCACGAACCGAGATAAGCTTAGGGTCGCCAGGACCCGCTCCAACAAGAAAAACTCTTCCTTTGTTCACAGCCATCACTCCCTCACCTCAGCTAGAATCTTTTCAGCCCCTTGTGCGATCAGCTTCTCCGCAACTAGCGCACCTAATGCTTCCGGGGCGTTACCGGAAGCCGTTTCCTTGAGCATGGTCACACCATCCGGCGTTCCGACCATGCCTGTAAGGGTCAGCAGCGGGCCGTCCCCGCTGCCCTTCTCGTTCACGCTCGCGTATGCGCCGAGCGGCACCTGGCAGCCTCCATTGAGTCTGCCGAGGAAAGCCCGCTCCGCTCGCACCGCGAGCGCCGTTGGTTCATGCTGGAACTTGCTCAGCAAGTCCAGCACGAACGTGTCGTTGCCGCGGCACTCGATGCACAGCGCTCCCTGCCCTACGGCAGGGAGGCATAGCTCGGGCGGCAAGTACGCACTGATGCGATCTTGCCAGCCGATCCGGTGCAAACCGGCGGCAGCAAGCATAATCGCATCGAAGTTCTCTTCTTCGAGCTTGCGCAGCCTCGAATCAATGTTGCCCCGGATCGACTCGATCCGGAGGTCCGGGCGGTGGTGCTGCAGCTGGCTAGCGCGGCGCAGCGAGCTTGTGCCGACGAGCGCGCCTTGCGGCAGCTCGTCCAACGAGCTGTGGCCGCGAGTGATCAGCGCATCGCGCGCATCCTCGCGCTTCGGAATCGCGCCTACAACGAGTCCTTCGGGTAGCTCGAAGGGCATATCTTTCATGCTATGGACGGCGATATCAATCTCGCCATCTGTCAATGCCTGTTCGATTTCCTTAACGAACAAGCCTTTGCCTCCGACCTTGGATAACGTAACGTCCAGGATACGATCGCCCTTTGTTACAATTTTCTTGATTTCAAATTGACACTCAATGCCATGCTCTTTCGCAAGCTGTTTCAATAGCTCCACAGCTTGTCCCGTTTGGGTCAGTGCTAAGGCGCTCTGCCTAGTTCCTACAATAATCGTTTTCATTCGTCTCCGCCTCCTATACCTGCTGCCCTAACTCATTGATGAATGACCAAGAAGGCAGTCCGATCTGTACCTGCTCTTGTGTTTGCATCCAAGCGGCGCTATGTAATGCTATGTAAAACTTCTCTTTCCAGTCTTCAAACGTCCCCAGACGGATCAAACGCATGAGATCCCAGGCAAGCATTTCTTTGAATAAGCCTTGTCTAGCTTCTTTATCCTTCACCTTGCTCTGAATCAACAGACGGGTTTCACTTAGAAAATCCAAATAGATTTCATACTCTTCACCGTATGCGGTATCGAGTTCTTTGGCAATTTTACGTGCCGCTGAAGGACTTGCTCCCCCTGTAGACACCGTAATGACCAACTTACCTCGACGAACAACGGAAGGTAAAATAAATGAACTTAGCTCTGGTTGATCTACCATATTAACAAGAATACCATACGCATTGGCATCCTGTGCGATCTGCCTATTCACGCTGGCTTGATTCGTTGCGGCGATCACCAACGTAAAGCTTTGCTCGTTCTGACTTATCCATATAGATGATTCGTACGGCTGCCTAATCAATACCACATTGGAGCCCATCCCCAACTCCATGATCCCTGCCGTAAACTCGGTACTTACTAGCGTGACTAAGGCACCTGCCCCAAGCAACGATCGCAATTTTCGTTCCGCAATCGGACCGCCGCCAACGATCAAGCACTGGCGTCCAGCTAAATTCACCATAATCGGATAAGGATGTTCCCAGTGATTTAGCTCCATATCCAACCATGGAAACCAGAAACAAGATTCGAAACAACGAAATTCAAGACCACGATACAGAAGGCTGCTAAGTTCCACACGGCCAGCTTATTGCCCGAGATCCGCATGGATTTATGTTGAAATAAGTAAAAAGCGTATGCCGCTAATACGAAGAAGGAGTTAATTACTTTGGGATCATAGAGCAGGTTCCGGTCACCCTCAAGAATAACCCAAACCACTCCAAGACTTAGGGCCATTAAAAGCAGCGGCCCTCCGATAATGACTGACAAGTACGTATAATGCTCAATTTTCTCAAGGGAAGGCAATCGCATGACAGCCTGTGAAAAATTTTTAGTTTTCAATCTTTTATGTAAGAATACGTACATGCCTGAGAAGATGGCGGCAATCGAAAATGCAGCATAACTGCCAATGGCTAATGAAATATGAATAAATAATAGCTCATCATTGATGTTCCATCCGGATTTGATCGGCATAACATGCGGATTTCCGAATATATTTAGCGCGAGAATCGCGAAGCCGAGTACATTCACAAAAAACACAAACAATTCAATACGGAAAAAGCGATTGATAATCAACGAAATCGTGACGATTAGCCACGAAAACATGAACAGGACGTCGGAACGCACGAAAGCCCACTCTGTCAAATGACTATATAAACTGATAGCCAAGTAAGCGGTTTGCAAAACCCATACAAACAAAAGCAGCCCCGTCCCCATCCGTTTCGCGCTTCGGCTCGCATTGGCGAAATCCGAAAAGTAAAACAGTAGGCTCAGGGCATACATATAAATCATCGCATCAAACAACCAGCTACGTGTTACCATGGCACCTCTCCTAGGCGGTTAGCGCCTTTTAATTGAAATAAACGACTACATCGTCCAACTAGGACGAGTGCGTTTATCCAAAAATATAAGCATCGTATTACGTGAAACGTATACTTACTTATATTTCAAGATGGGGCTAGAACATCCGCGTTCTGTAAACCACGTAGGGACAGCTTGTCATCTAACGATTGTTTACTTTCCGCTTTGTTAAAGCCAGACTCTAGCTCTTGTGCTATTTGATCTGCCTGTTCTTGTTGTTTAAGCGTATCTTCTAGGGCGAAAAGCTTGGTAAATATCTCGAGGGCATCGTCGCCATGACGCTCTCCTGCCATTTCCTTGATCCGTAAGATCGGATCACGCAACACTTGATTCACAATGCTCTTCGTTAATTTACGGATCACTTTAATTTCACGTTCATCCAGATCCGTCAGCTTATTCAGCATGTTTTCCATGGTTTCTTCATGAATCTGATTTGCTTTCGTTTGCAGCGCACTAATGAGTGGACTTACCCCCAGGGTCTTCGTCCATTGATCAAATGCTGCAATTTCTGAACCAATCATGACCTCAATCTTGGCTGCTTCTTTTTTTCTTTCCTGTAAATGCTTATCGACAATATGTTCCAAGTCATCAATATCGTAAAGGAACACATTCGGTAAGCCGCTAATTTCAGGATCTAGATCACGCGGAACCGCGATATCCATCATGAAAAGCGGACGGGATTTTCTCTTTTGCACATAGGACTGAATATCATTCTTGGTGAGAACGTAACCCGGAGCACCTGTAGAGCTAATGATAATATCCACTTCAGGTAAATACTTCGTCATGTCATCTAGCGTAGAAGCAACACCACTGAATTTACCGGCTAATTCCATCGCACGTTCCAATGTACGGTTCACCACGATGACTTTGTTCGCGCCATTGGCATAGAGGTGTTTCACGGTTAACTCACTCATCTTACCAGCACCAATAATCATAACTGTTTTGTTCACATAGCTGCCGAAGATCCGTTTACCAAGTTCAACTGCCGCATAACTAATGGAGACAGGATTATTGCTGATGCCCGTCTCGGAATGTGCTTTCTTCGCTAGCGTAATCGCTTGTTTAAACAAGGTGTTGAAATACGACCCCGTCGCTTTCAATTGTTGAGACGCTAAAAAAGCATCCCGTACTTGTCCTAGAATCTGCGTTTCCCCGATAACCATCGAGTCTAACCCTGTTGTAACGGTAAACAGATGCTCAATCGCTTTTTCATTTTCATACGTATATAAATGTTTCTGGAACTCATCCTTCTTCACTTGAAACCAACGCTCAATAAAGTGAGTCAAATAATGGCTGCACAACTGAGGTCGATCCACGACAGCATAAATTTCGGTGCGATTGCAGGTGGCAACAATGACACATTCTAAAATGCTCTTCGTCTCTTTCAATTCCGCAATTGCCTTCGGTAAATCTTGGTCAGAGAACGCAAACTTCTCACGAATTTCCACCGGGGCTGTCCGATAATTTAAACCAACTGAGATAATATGCAACGTTACCACCTGCCTTTCCGTCTTTTCATGACTCATTATAGCACAGCAACACATACATTCCGACAAATTTTTTGAATAAATTATGAATGCTTCGTACTGATCGTTAGTTTTAACAGCTCTTTGCTCCTCTATACCTTATGGTGTCCAGAATTTCCTATTGAAGCCCTTTTTTTCTTAAAAATGAAGTCAACTCGCGATCTAACTTCGACAACTCTGTGTTCTGGGATGAAATGATATCACCATTCGAGGCCATCATCTTCTCATACACCTCATACATGCCATCCCATGCCTTCTGGGTTTCCTTTAAGGTTATGGTCTCATCTGCCTTCAAGGGTCTGGCTCCACCAAGCTGAAGCCGTTGTATGTATTGACTTAACTGTCCCATAAAGCTGAGCGCAGTCAGCTCTTCTCTCCCACCTGCCGCGAGTATAAGACGCTCATGTGTATACTCTGCAGAATAAAGCGCTTGTTTCACTCGCTCAAGATCATTCGTATTTTTACTCTGAGAGGCTTCTTCCAAGCTGCTTTTCAAAATTTCCATTTGGAAAAGCGATACCTGAAACAATAAATGTGTCGCATCATGATCTTCCTTATGGTGCCCTAGCATTTGTGAAAGTTGATAAATAGGCCATATGATCAGAAAGAGCACAAACCCGTAGATCACTGCTTTTCTTAGTAGTTTCTGCTTCAACCCTTTTCCCCCACTCCATATGAACTGGACATGTATCGCCGCCAATACCATTCTATGGGTGTCTGAACAAACAAATAACCACGGATTTCTCCGTGGTTATCGTTATGGTCAGGTGCAGAATTTTATTTAACAAGCTCTGCTTGCTTTATTTCAGGAGTTTCTACTTGTAATTCACCCATTCCGCGAACAAGTTTCTTCGCATAGAACGTTTCTGGTTTTAGTACGGATACCATAAAGTCGATTGCTAATTGAGGGTCGACTGTCTCACCGCATGTATAACAATCAAGTGCGGCAAAACCTCTCTCAGGATAAGTATGAATGGAGAGATGACTCTCGGACAACATAACAAGAACTGTTGCTCCTTGTGGTTCGAATTGCTTGGATTGTACAGATAAAACAGTTGCGCCACATACCTCGGCAGCTTCAACCATCTGAGCTTGCAGCCATTCTGCATTGTTCAGAAGTTCAAAATCTACCCCCCAAGTATCAACAGCAACGTGTCTTCCGAAAGTTGAGTATTCTGTTTCCATCTTTCGGTTCCCCCTTCCTAGGAATAAAATGTGTGAAAAAAATTTCATCCGCTAGGACCTACGTCATTCACTTCCCGAGGGTATAATCTCTCGCAACATTCAATGTCCTGAGTGAATCCTGGTTCCTATATTGTTTCAACGAGAATAAAAATAACATCTATCGACGAGAAATGCAATAGTTTTTTTTGCTAATTGCGATCTGACACATCGACGCCATATCTAAATTATGTCGATAAGTACTTTCATGTGCGTCAAAACAAAAAGAGACCCAAAAATGGGTCCCTATAACTATGTCATGTATGAGTGGTTATGCCTCCAAAACAAACAAACGGTGGGTTAGTTCATTGAGGCGAATGTCAATCTGCTGGTGTTCTTCCCGTTCCTGCATCATGTTGCGCAAATCAAGAAGATGATTGATTTGATCATAGATCATTTCAATTTCTTGCTCCACTTCTCTCTTCTGGAACATCATCTGCATGAGACCAATGGTATCTTTGTACTCATAAATAATCGTTAATGATTGACCTTTGACTTCCTCAATCTTCACAACGGTTCCGCGTTCATAATAATAAACCATTGTGTAGCTAGGGTAAATCCGATTCACCTTTGCACTGCCTTTGAATTCCGATACTGCTTTTCGCATTAAATTAGCTAATAAGGTATTACTTAATCTGCAGGATCCTGTGCATTCATATAGGCCCGATTTCTTTTCAAATGAGAGAACAATTTCTTGACCTTCGCCATCTTGAAAAACAACCTCTTGATTCCCGTTTTCCAAAACTTTGACTTGCAGTGTCACTTGATGGTCCACAAACATTTGAAAAAACTTCAACATATCGGCTTCTGTTAACTGGAGGCAGGTTTTGACATATTCAGTCGCTAACCTTTGTGCCATAAAAATCCCTCGATTCTTTGTTTTCAAGCCATTAACTATTACCTTGTTTATTATTATACTACATGAGTGGCGAATATTCCTGCCCGCAATCCATGATAATCAGCCAAATATTCTGAAAAAAGCTTGATAAACTGGAATGCCATCAAATTTCCCCCAGATTACCTCGCTTTCCCGTATACTTCTTTTTGATTTCCTCTATCTTTTAATGCTTTCCGCTTATATACGTAAAAAACCGCCCTAAAATTAGGACGGCCCCGGATCGGTTACGACAGTTGTTACATCTTCATCGGGTGGAGCTACTTGCTCCACTGGCTCGCCATAAGCAATCGCTTGCTCTAAAATTTCCCATAGCTCATCTTTACCAAGCCCTAGCTCGGAAGAGAACATAAGTGGCTGAACCCCTTTATCCATTCCTAATGTTTCACGCACAATTTTCAAGTGCTTTGGCCATCTGCTCTTAGGGATCTTGTCCGCTTTGGTCGCAACCACTAGAACAGGTACATCCATGTGGCGAAGCCACTCGTACATCGCTTGATCATCTTTGGACGGCGGATGTCTAAGATCGACTAACTGCATCACAAGGCGCAAAGGCTCACGATTCAATAAGTAGCTTTCAATAAATTTGCCCCATTGCTCACGCTTGGTTTTGGATACCTTCGCATAGCCATATCCGGGAAGATCTACGAAATATAAGTCCTGATTAATTTTATAATAGTTAAGTGTTTGTGTTTTGCCCGGTTGTGAACTGGTTCTAGCTAAGTTTTTACGAGAAATCAAACAGTTAATGAGTGACGATTTCCCGACATTAGAACGCCCTGCCAGCGCAATCTCTGGCAAGGCATCTTCTGGATATTGGCTAGGTCCAACCGCACTGATGATAAACTCAGCTTGATTGACTTTCATGAATGTTCAACTACTTTCTAAGTCGATCCAACGTTAGCCGTCGGCTTATTTTTGATAAGTGCATGTTCGAGCACTTGATCCATGTGACTGACGGGGATAAAGGTCATCTCCGTACGGACACTTTCTGGAATTTCGATAATGTCTTTCTCATTATCCTGTGGAAGAAGGATGGTCCGAATACCCGCACGATGCGCGGCAAGTGCCTTTTCCTTCAATCCTCCGATCGGAAGTACGCGGCCGCGAAGCGTGATCTCTCCTGTCATCGCAACTAAGCGAGAGACTGGAATGTTCGTCAATGCGGAAATTAACGCGGTTGCCATCGTAATACCTGCTGACGGTCCATCCTTCGGAATAGCTCCTTCGGGGATGTGAATATGAACGTCATTTTTCTCATGAAAATCAGGAGCTATACCAAGGACATCAGCACGTGAACGCGTATAACTGAAAGCCGCTTGAGCGGATTCCTTCATTACGTCGCCCAACTTACCTGTCAATGTTAACTTGCCTGTGCCAGGCAATACGGATACTTCTATGACAAGCGTATCTCCGCCCACTTCCGTCCAAGCAAGACCTGTTACTGCCCCTATCTGGTCCTTCTCTTCTGCCACATTATACTTAAACTTGACGGGACCTAAATAGTCACTCAGGTTTTCTTCTGTGACATGAACAGGAGTCTCAGGGTCAGATACGATCTTCTTGGCTGCTTTGCGATTCATACCTGCAACTTGCTGCTCCAGATTTCGCACGCCCGCTTCCCGCGTATATTCGCGCACGATCTTCATCAAAGCGGCCTCATCAACGACAAGTTGCTCTTCTTCAAGACCATGATCACGCTTCTGCTTAGGAAGTAAATATTTCTTGGCAATTTGGAGTTTCTCAATCTCCGTGTAACCCGGAATATATAGAACCTCCATCCGATCTAACAGAGGGCGGGGAATATTATGAACAGCATTGGCTGTGGTCACAAACATCACGTTGGATAAATCAAAAGGTACTTCAATGAAATGATCACTAAAAGTGCTATTTTGTTCAGGATCTAGAACTTCAAGCAGCGCTGAAGCAGGATCTCCGCGGAAATCCATCGCCATCTTGTCAATTTCGTCTAACAAGAAAACAGGATTATTCGCACCAGCATTCTTCATTCCTTGAATGATTCTACCAGGCATCGCGCCGACATACGTACGACGATGGCCGCGAATTTCAGCCTCATCTCGGACGCCGCCAAGTGATATACGAATAAATTGTCTTCCCATAGACCTAGCAATTGAGCGGGCAATTGACGTTTTCCCGACACCAGGAGGGCCTACTAAACAAAGAATTGGACCTTTGAGCTTTTTAACCAGCTTCTGAACGGCTAGGTACTCTAGCACGCGTTCTTTGGGCTTCTCTAAACCAAAATGATCCTCATTCAGAATTTCTTCTGCGCGATCTAGATCTAAATCATCGTCCGTTTGTTTGTGCCACGGAAGCCCTAACAACCAATCAATGTAATTGCGAATAATGCCTCCCTCCGCAGAGGTTGCTGGCATTTTCTCCAATCGATCGATCTCTTTTTCGACCTTCTCACGAACTTTATCTGAGAGCTCCGCTTCAGCCAGTTGGTTACGCAACTCATCAACTTCACCGGCACGACCTTCTTTATCCCCAAGCTCCTTCTGAATAGCCTTCATCTGCTCACGGAGATAATATTCCTTCTGCGTTTTCTCCATTTGCTTCTTCACACGCTGACTAATCTTGCGTTCAAGTTCGAGTACTTCTCGCTCATTATTCAGAATATTAAGCATTTTCTCGAGCCGTTCACGAACATCAACGGTCTCGAGAATATCTTGTTTATCTTTGATTTTAAGCGATAAATGACTACAAATCACATCTGCCAACCGACCAGGCTCATCGATGTCAGACACCGCAGCAAGTGTTTCAGGCGTTACTTTTTTCGATAAATTAATATAATGCTCAAATTGGCTAAGCACACTTCTCATTAAAGCATCGATCTCAGGATCCGAAACTTCTTGCTCCGGCAATTCCTTCACGGTGACTTCGTAGTACTCGTCATTCGTCAAATACTCAACAATTTCGGCGCGTAATACACCTTCAACCAAAACACGAATTGTGCCATTCGGTAATTTAAGCATTTGCCGCACTTTCGCAATCGTTCCAATGCGATAAATGTCCTCTTTGGTTGGTTCTTCTATGTTGATCTCAGATTGAGAGCAGAGGAGAATCATGCTGTCATCCACCATTGCCCGCTCGAGTGCTTTCACCGATTTTTCTCGCCCTACATCCAGGTGTAGAACCATGCTCGGATAGACCAGCAGTCCCCTAAGAGGCAATAACGGCAATCTGCGCACCTTCATTTTTCCAGGCCCCATCCTCTGCACCTCCAATAATAGGGATCTTTGAACAAATGTTCAAAGTCTCTCCTTGTCTATGTGGGATTTTCTCCCTGCGTTGCCCTTTACATTTTAACAAAACTCCAAACAAAACACCAATTGAGAGCTAACACGTTATGGAAGATAACGCAAAGCCTGCTTTAAGAGTCAATTGTATGCTGTGAATTGGCATGTAGAATGGGTAAAGTCGTAGCCGGAATGGTTCTCTCCAAGGAGAAAGGCAACGGAATCACATTATCATGAAGCTCAATACCTAACGCAGCAGCGAGCACTTCCTCAATTGTTTCTGCCGCCACAACTTCAACACCTGGTAAATCAACAAACAGTGCTTGCCAATTTTCCTTTGGAATAATGACGCGGGTAGCTCCAGCTTGGAAAGCTGCCTCCACTTTTGCCACAACTCCGCCAACAGGCTTCACTTTCCCATGAATGCTCATTTCACCTGTCATTGCTAGTTTATTGTCTACAGGTATTTTATGTATGGCAGAGGCAATTGCCGTAGCCATCGAAATACCTGCGGAAGGTCCGTCGATCGGCACACCGCCCGGAAAATTAATATGCAGATCATAATCCGACGTATTAAAACCAAGCTTACGAAGAACCGTCAGTACATTTTCCACTGAACCTCGGGCCATGCTTTTCCGACGAATGGTTCGGGAGCCTCCACCCATTTCTTCCTCATCAACGACTCCTGTAATATTGAATTTCCCTGTACCTGCAACTGCAATTGGAATTGCTGTTACTTCTATTTCTAATAGTGTGCCCAAATTAGGACCGTAGACAGCTAAGCCATTGACAAAACCAATTTGCGGCTGCGCTGGTACTTTTCGCTCGGGGCGAGGTGGAATTTGTGAGGAATTCACAACCCATTCGATATCAGCGGCGGTGATCTCATCCCTTTTATCCGTTAAGGCGATACCTGCGGCCAATTGAATCACATTCACAGCCTCACGACCGTTCGTTGCATATTTCGTGACAACATTTACAGCTTCTTCACATTTTTTGAAACCAATTTTATCGAGAGCTTTTCGTGCAATTTCTCCTACTTCACCAGGCAGAAGCGGACGGAAGAAAATTTCTAAGCAGCGCGAACGAATAGCAGGAGGAATTTCACTTGGCGTACGTGTCGTTGCCCCTACTAAGCGGAAATCGGCTGGTAGTCCATTCTGGAAAATATCATGAATATACCCTGGAATATTGGCATCCTCAGAGCTGTAGTACGCACTTTCTAGGAATACTTTACGGTCTTCAAGCACCTTTAATAATTTGTTCATTTGCGTCGCATGTAATTCACCTATTTCATCAATGAACAAGATGCCGCCATGCGCCTTGGTTACAGCCCCAGGCTTCGGTTGTGGAATACCAGCAACCCCCATCGCTCCAGCTCCTTGATATATTGGATCATGCACAGAGCCGATCAATGGATCAGCAATACCTCGCTCATCAAAGCGTGCTGTCGTAGCATCGATTTCTGTAAATTTGGAGTCAGGCCGAAAAGGAGACTCTTGATTTTTCTTTGCTTCTTCTAATATGACACGTGCAGCTGCCGTTTTACCTACCCCCGGAGGGCCATAAATAAGCACATGTTGGGGGTTCGGTCCACAAAGTGCGGCCTTCAGTGCCTTCAACCCTTCAACTTGACCAACAATATCCTGCATAGAAGAAGGTCTTGTTTTCTCCGATAATGGTTTGGTTAATGAAATGGATCTTAATTTACGGAGTTTTTCTAATTCCTTCCTAGATTCTCTATCCACTGCAGACTTGTTCGTCTGTTGATTTCGCAGCAAATTCCAGAAATACAACCCGATTACAACTGCAAAAAACACTTGAATTACCATTAAAATGATACTTAAACTCATGTGT
Organism: Paenibacillus sp. J22FR5; assembly: GCF_059691975.1. Classification (NCBI taxonomy): domain Bacteria; kingdom Bacillati; phylum Bacillota; class Bacilli; order Caryophanales; family Paenibacillaceae; genus Paenibacillus; species Paenibacillus sp. J22FR5. The sequence continues at coordinate 129,672 of NZ_JCAUAN010000011.1, forward strand.
TGAACCTCCTTATACACTGTCATCATTGATTAAGCACGTTTTTCTATTTTCTTCCTTTATTAACTTCCATTATTCCCGTGTAAAAGAAGGTTAATCCAATCCATGCAAACTTTTGCATCACGTATGATAGTCTCCTTGCAAACGAAGGATAAGAGGAGATATTCATGCAAAAGGATGTGGCGGGCTTGAAACAATACTTATTGATTATCGTACTGTCGCTATTTCTTTGTTTGCCAAACTCGCAGGTAGCTGCGGCTGATCAAGATCCTCTTCTTCCATCCGCAGACATCATTATTGACGTAGGACATGGCGGAATCGATAGCGGGACCATGGTTGGCAAATACGAAGAGAAAGATATGAATCTTGCTATCGCAAAGAAAACGTATAAGTCTCTTCAAAAAAAAGGATATCGCGTTATCATAAATCGAACCCAGGATTATGCCTTAAGTGATGACAACAAATGGTCCTACGGGGGAAGACACCGCAAAGATCTAGCTCAACGTTCTGGACTAGCCAATACCATTAAGCCGAGCATGATGCTCAGCCTGCATATCAATTGGTCTAAAAACTCGGGTAGCCGCGGCCCACTCGTTATTTATCAAAATCAATCTGACAGTATTTTGCTTGCAAACCTCTTACAAGACGCTTTGAATCAAGTCTATGGTACGGAAGAGCTTCCTGTTCTTGGGAAAAAGTATCATGTTCTCAAGTATACAAAATGCCCCTCCGTTATCGTGGAGCTCGGATTCCTATCAAATAAATCGGATCGCAAGCTGCTAAATGACAGTCATCATCAAGCGAAACTCGCCAAAGCAATAACACAAGCTGTGGATCAATATTTCTCTATGACCCATCCAAAGTAGATTATTTGACCATTTGTGAAATGGGGACAAATGTGGCTTCCTTTTGAATAAATGGGATTGCCTCTTTGATTACATGAGCAGTCTTCTTCCCGGGAGGGCCTACATGACCAATCGCGATCACTTCGTCCTTGTCATGAATTAATTTTTTCAGCTTGATCATCTGCTTATTGATATGACTGTACGTATACAAGTCATCGAAAAACAGCTGATTATCTGCATGTGGCACACCCCGTGAATCAGCAATCTTGCCTATTAAACTCTTTGGCGTAGTTCTACTGTCCAGAAGTATCAAATTCCGCTCTTTGCATATCTCAATCAGGATTTTCATCACTCTTTCATCTGCTGTCGCTTTGGAGCCCATATGATTATTAATGCCTATGGCGTATGGCACATCGTCAATCGCTGCCACAATCCGTTTATGAATTTCATCGTTGGATAAATCCGTTGTAATTGCACCTGGACCTAACCAACTCTTCTTCCCTCTCACAGGCTCCATTGGCAGGTGCAAAATGACCTCAAGTCCTCTGTCATGAGCTAACTGTGCATCCTGCTTCGTAGAGGGCAAGAATGGCATTACAGCGACTGTGAACGGAATGGGCAGCTTCAGCATTTCAGCCGTTCCCTCCATGTTATTGCCAAAATCATCAATGACGATAGCTACCTTCTTCGTCGTAACGGCCGTAGGTTGCTGCGGGTTTACGCCAGGCTCCGCTCCTGTAAATCCTGGATTAACAAGCAAAATGGTTCCGGTGATTAGCGTTAGAGTCACCTGTCGAATTGCTCTGTATGTTGAAAAAAACTTCATCCTCTTCTCCTCCTATTGCTTTAGAAAGACTTACTGAAATTGAGCATGCTTTCCAGTTTCACTCATTATGCTTCTCTTCTCCTTTAAATATGCGCAAATTCATGTTCAACCAAAAAAACCGTTAAAGACTCATTAGCTGAGTTCTTTAACGGCTTATAGTGGTTCTATTCAAATTAGTGTTGCTTACGACCAGGTATAACACCTGTTTGTTCATAGGAAGCCACAATAATATCAATTTCCTTTTTTAACTCACTAAGCAGCTCAGCTTCTGGCACTTTACGAATCATCTCGCCATAACGGAAAAGCATACCTTCTCCACGAGCTCCTGCAATACCGATATCCGCTTCCCTTGCTTCACCAGGTCCGTTTACCGCACATCCCAAAACAGAAACCTTGATAGGCACTTTGATTTTAGCAATGTAATCCTCTACTTCATTCGCAATGGAGAACAAGTCAATATCCAAACGACCACAAGTCGGACAGGAAACCAGCGTCGCGGCATTCGTAATCAAACCAAACGTCTTAAGCAGCTCTCTTGCCACTTTGATCTCTTCAACAGGGTCCGCACTCAAGGAAATGCGAAGCGTGTTACCGATGCCCATATTGAGCAAAGTCCCAATGCCCGCAGCACTCTTCACGGCGCCCGTGAATAAAGTTCCGGCTTCTGTAATCCCAAGATGAAGCGGATAGTTAAAAGCCTTCGCAGCTTGCGAATACGCAGCAATCGCCATTGGCACATCTGAAGCCTTCAGAGATACGATTATATCTTGAAAATCTAGTTCTTCCAAAATGTTGATATGAAACAAAGCACTCTCTACCATAGCTTCTGGTGTTGGGTAGCCATATTTTTCAAGAAGATGATTCTCTAGCGAACCTGCATTAACTCCTATACGAATCGGAATACCGCGTTCTTTACAGGCCTTCACAACTGCTTCAACCTTTTCACGTCGCCCGATATTACCTGGGTTAATACGCACTTTGTCAATCCCATTCTCAATCGCGGCAAGTGCTAAACGATGATCAAAATGAATGTCAGAGACGAGTGGAATATGAATTTGTTTCTTGATTTCTTTGATCGCTTCCGCGGCCTCTTTATTATTCACGGTCACACGTACAAGCTGGCAGCCTGCTTCTTCTAGACGAAGAATTTCTGCTACCGTTGCTTTTACGTCAGCCGTTTTCGTTGTGCACATGCTTTGCATGATCACTTCGTTACTGCCACCGATCGTTAGATCGCCAACACGCACGGCTCTAGTATCTCTTCTATGGAACATTTTGGTTCCTCTCCCCATGACACCAAACATCCTCCGCTCCAATTCCCAGAAATGGAAATCGGATTGGAGGCTGTCTGTTATTTTATGAAATTATGGTTTAAGCACTTTCTTCCTTCTTCTTGCCTGTTGGCTGTGCGCCTTCTTTGGTCGTCAGAACAGGCGTGATCTTGTTTTGAACCGTTTCTTTCGAAACAACACAAGAAGATACGTCAGTTCTTGAAGGAACTTCGAACATCACATCAAGCATAATGCTTTCAATGATGGCTCTCAGACCACGAGCACCGGTGTTCCGTTTAATCGCTTCTTTGGCAATCGCATCCAGTGCTTCTGCATCAAATTCAAGCGATACGTTATCCATCTCGAGCATCTTCTGGTATTGTTTCACGAGCGCGTTCTTAGGCTCGGAAAGAATACGCACAAGCGCAGCTTCATCCAGCGGCTCAAGAGTTGAAATAACCGGTAAACGACCTACGAATTCCGGAATTAATCCGAATCTCAAAAGATCCTCTGGAAGGACCATGGATAGGTATTCACCAGGTTTCAAATCAACTTTCGCGCCATCTGTGCTAAAGCCAATGACTTTTTTACCGATTCTGCGTTTGATAATTTGCTCTAAACCATCAAAAGCTCCGCCACAAATAAACAGAATATTCGTCGTGTCGATTTGAATGAATTCTTGATGCGGATGCTTACGACCACCTTGTGGAGGTACGGAAGCTACAGTGCCTTCAAGAATTTTGAGAAGAGCTTGTTGTACACCTTCACCGGAAACATCACGTGTAATGGATGGATTCTCGGATTTACGTGCAACTTTATCAATTTCATCAATATAAATGATGCCGCGCTCTGCTTTTTCAACATCATAATCAGCAGCTTGAATTAATTTGAGCAAGATGTTTTCCACATCTTCACCCACATAACCCGCTTCTGTTAAGGATGTAGCATCTGCGATCGCAAATGGCACATTCAAAATTTTCGCTAAAGTTTGAGCAAGAAGCGTTTTACCGCTACCTGTTGGCCCTAGAAGCACGATATTACTTTTTTGAAGCTCAACATCTTCAAGCTTGTTCTGGGAATTAATCCGTTTGTAGTGGTTGTATACCGCTACAGCCAAGGATTTCTTCGCTTGTTCTTGACCAATGACGTATTGATCCAAAATATTACGAATTTCTTTTGGTTTCGGAACATCCTTCAGATCGAGCTCTTCTTCATGTCCTAATTCTTCTTCCACAATCTCCGTACAAAGCTCTATACATTCATCACAAATGTAAACTCCCGGTCCGGCAACAAGTTTACGAACTTGGTCCTGGGATTTTCCACAAAAGGAACATTTGAGTTGGCCTTTTTCATCGTTAAATTTAAACATGGGATCACTCCTTTATTTCAAGTCGTTTCGAGTGATAACCTCGTCGATTAACCCGTATGCTTTCGCTTCTTCAGCGCTCATAAAGTTATCCCGGTCGGTGTCTCTTTCGATCTTTTCAAGCGGCTGTCCCGTTCGGTCCACGTAGATCTGGTTGAGTTTATGCTTGGTCTTGATAATCCAATCCGCATGGATTTTGATATCGGTTGCTTGACCTCTAACACCGCCGAGCGGTTGGTGGATCATGACTTCTGCATTCGGCAGCGCGTATCGCTTACCTTTGGCTCCTGCTGTCAAAAGCAAAGACCCCATACTTGCGGCCATACCTACACAAATCGTAGATACATCCGGTTTAATAAACTGCATGGTATCAAAGATACCCATTCCAGCCGTAACAGACCCACCAGGTGAGTTGATATATAAGTGAATATCTTTTTCAGGGTCCTGGGCGGATAAAAAGAGCAGCTGGGCAATGACCAAATTAGCCACATCGTCATCAATAGCGGTCCCGATGAAGATTATGCGGTCCTTAAGTAAACGCGAGTAGATATCGTAGGAACGTTCCCCACGAGCCTCTTGTTCTACAACCATAGGAATAAGACTCATTGTACCAACTCCTTTTGCGGCAATCGCCATGTTCTCTCATTTGAGATTCATTTACAGTTTAACACGATTGGGCAGCAATGTCATTTTTCTGAAATCAGCTATGTAAGCGGTAATACGTATGTACTAAGGAGTTTCGCCTTAAATTAGGGTAAAAGAAAGGCACGTTGCTTGCGTACGTGCCTTTACTTACCTTATTTACACGGCTGCGGAAACATGCTTGCTATTTTGAAGCAAGAAATCAACCGTTTTTCTGATTACTAGATCATTGCTAAGACCTTCAAGAGATCCGTTTGAAGCGAACAGCTCACGAAGCTCAGCTGTTGATTTTTGGTAAGACGGTGCATATTTCTCAAGTTCCGCGTCAACTTCTTCGTCGGATACTGTGATTTTTTCTGCAGCTGCGATAGCTTCAAGAACAAGGTTGTTACGAACACGCTTCTCAGCATCTTCTTTCATTTGTTCTTTCAATGCGCTCTCGTTTTGACCGGAGAACTGGTAGTAAATTTCAAGCGTCATGCCTTGGGAGCGAAGACGTCTTTCGAATTCTTTTACCATGATATCAAGTTCAGCTTCAACCATCGAACCTGGAATTTCAACTTCTGCGTTAGCAGCAGCTTTCTCAACAACCGCAGTTTCAAGAGCAGCTTCGGAATCTTTCGCTTTGCGCTCTTGCATACGTTTTTGAAGCTCTTCTTTGTACTCAACAAGTGTATCGAACTCACTCACGTCTTTGGCGAACTCATCATCAAGCTCAGGCAGATTTTTGCGTTTGATATCGTGAATTTTCACTTTAAACACAGCTGCTTTGCCTTTCAGATCTTCGGAATGGTAATTTTCAGGGAAGCTAACATTAACGTCTTTCTCTTCGCCTTTACCAAGACCTACAAGTTGCTCTTCAAAACCTGGGATGAAAGAATTGGATCCAAGCTCAAGCGAATACTTCTCCGCTTTCCCGCCTTCGAATGCTACTTCATCAACGAATCCTTCGAAATCAAGAATAACGACGTCGCCATTAGCAGCTTGTCCTTCTTCAAGAACAACCAATTCAGCATGACGCTGTTGTAAACGTGCAAGCTCTTCATTCAATTCATCTTCAGAAACCGTAGCGTTAACTGCTTCTACTTCGATTCCTTTGTAATCGCCAAGCGTTACTTCAGGCTTAACAGTTACTTTTGCTTTGAATTTCAAGACTTGACCTTTACCAAATTGCTCAACATCTACTTCAGGACGATCAACAGGCTCGATTTTAACCTCTTCAATCGCTTCAACATAAACTTCTGGCAAAATGATATCCAAAGCATCTTGATACAAACTTTCAACACCGAATTTAGCTTCAAAGATGGAACGTGGCACTTTCCCTTTACGGAATCCTGGAACATTCACTTTCGCTGATACCTTTTTAAATGCTTTATCCAAAGCATCTGCTACACGTTCTGCCCCAACTTCAACTTCAAGAACGCCAACGTTCTTCTCTATTTTTTCCCAACTTGCTTTCATTTTATGCCTTCCCCTCCAAAAATGTACCATGACATATATTTTTCACGTTAAGCTCATTATAACCATTCTATTATACCATATAACATTTTCATTTCAAGGCGCGCTTTGTTCTTAGATAGGATCTGGGGTAAATTGCTTGACAAAAGCGCTAAGCACGTTGTGCGCTCGCTTCCATTCCAGCGTCATTGCATCCACAATTCCATACGTTTCTAGCAACTCCTCGCGCTCAACGGTACCAAACAATTTTTCTTGCAGAATCGCATGCAGCGCGGAGGCCCACACGTCTACCGCACTTTCTTCTGTCCTCAGTAACTCTGTGTAAATCGAGGTTCCATACGCATAGGCAAGAAACTCCTGCCAAGTCTGGGTGGCAAAGTAGACAAAGTCAGGTTGGCTTATCTCACTAATGTCCCCGACTCTGCGAATCATATCACGAATACGTAATGGAAAATCCTCCGCGGTAAGCGGGGTTTCATCAATTTCGACGAGCACGGTTTTACCGTTTTTGGGAAACTCAATATACCCATGCTCCCCCATCTGTTTAAGCGTCTGCAGTGCTTTGAATTGCAGATGCGGGTGTCTGGCCCTTTCACAAAGCCAGGTCTTTACGAATTGGCTCACCTCGGGTTGCTCAATATAAGCAAGCTGTTCCAAGGCGCTAACTTGTCCTTCCAATGTTCCTTCTTGAAGCATCTTTTGCAACTTCATCACAAAAGCTCCATCATCTGAGGCTGCCTTTTCATGAATGTACTGCCGCAATAAGGCGGATTCTTCCTCTGAATCCTTCTCGTCTGCCTCTGTAGATGGAAACATCGTTTCTGGAAACATTGTGAGCAACCAATGTCGCAAGGCTTCCCATTGCTCGGATTTATTCGTGTCGACAGTGGGAAACTGCAGGAGATAAGTAAGCATCTCAAGTGCTTCTTTATATTGCTCGGAGCGTAACAGCTTCGTTAGCTCGTCTTCATAAAACTTTTCTGTTTTAGGAAAAAGGATGACATTATCCAAAGTAGGGTCTGACATAGGGATCACCTCTGTTCGTGGTCTCGCTTGTGACAGTTTACTCCATCGACCAAATGAATGCAAAAATAAATATTCAAAGAAGTGTTGACTTCCTACAAATCGATATGATATTATAACTCTTGCTTCGCCAAACGGATCACGTCCATGCGGTAAGAAGTGACCTATGTCTCAGTAGCTCAGCTGGATAGAGCACACGCCTTCTAAGCGTGCGGTCGGGGGTTCGAATCCCTCCTGGGACGTCAAGCAAGAGGAAAGACCGCGAGAAATCGCGGTCTTTTTTTCATTTCCAGAACATTAAAAAACAAAAGTCTTTGCATGATCTGCGATATCATGTATAGTATTCATCAATTGCATATTGTGGGAATAGGTGCTCTTGTTTAGCCAAATAAACGAGAGCTTAAAAGGGAAGTTCGGTGTAATACCGACGCGGTCCCGCCACTGTAACAGAGGAGTCGACGCTTGAGGTGCCACTGATCGAAGGATCGGGAAGGCTAGTGTTTGACGAGGATTCTGGAGCCAGGAGACCTGCCTAATTCTGACAGCACTGTTTTTACCTACGGGAGATAGGGAGGTGTTAGAGATCATAAACACTGTATACACATACACAGGGTATCTTTAACCTTTTTTATTAAGGTTAGGGATGCCCTTTTTTGATTTCCGGAGGTCGTAAACAACAAAATTTGAGGAGGATTACAACATGTGCGCATTAATGAGCAGTAATTTAGGATATCCAAGAATTGGTGAAATCGTGAGTGGAAGAAAGCCTTAGAAGCTTTCTGGGCAGGCAAATTGGATGAAAGCGAGTTTTCAAAGCAAATTGAAGACATCCGTCTTCATAACCTGCGCCTGCAGCAGCAAAAAGGGATTGACCTTATCCCTGTCGGCGACTTCTCCTTGTACGATCACGTTCTAGACACGTCTACTATGTTTGGACTAGTTCCAAACCGTTTCCTTTACGCAGGCGGCGAAGTACCTCTTGCAACGTACTATGCGATGGCTCGCGGCAGCCAAGGGGCGACGGCTTGTGAAATGACGAAATGGTTTAACACCAACTATCATTACATTGTTCCTGAATTACAAGACGCACGGCCGGAACTGACGATCAACAAGCCACTAGAAGCCTATCGGGAGGCAAAGCAGAAGCTTGGCATTCAAGGCAAGCCTGTCATTCTCGGCTTATTTACTTTCCTTAAGTTGGGCAAGGGTTATAAAGCTGAGGAAATCGACCGTCTTATTGCGTTGTTCCTCCCGCTCTATGTACGTATTTTGACAGAATTGGCTGCTGAAGGTGTGGAATGGGTACAAATCGATGAACCAATTCTCGTACAGTCATTGAATCCAGCTGATTTCGATCGCGTTAAGTCTATCTACAGATGCGGATGTCATCTCAATCGAAACATCTAGAAGTCATGGGGAGCTGATTCACAGCTTCGAGGAGCATACGTATGATCAAGGAATCGGGCTTGGTGTCTATGACATTCACAGTCCGCGCGTCCCTTCCGTAACGGAAATGGTTGAAATGATTGAGCGTGCACTTCAGGTGCTAGAGCCTGAGCTATTCTGGATCAATCCAGACTGTGGTTTGAAAACGCGAGGCAAGGAAGAGACCATTGCCGCTCTACGCGTTATGGTCGAGGCTGCTAAGCTATTCCGACCAAGCAGAAGCGAGCTCATCCCTTCCTAAGGTTAGACGAAGAGAAACACCCCTGCCTTATTCCCAGCAAGGGTGCTCGACTACCGTCATTTTACACGGATGGTCTGTTTGGTTGATGGTGACCTGGTTCTGTTGAATCCAGATTCGATTGAATACGAGATGATTGCTTCGAGTGATCGATTGCGCTTTGCGTTTTCTGATTCATATTTTTCTTTTTACCCATGGTAAGCAACTCCTTCTATTTATAGAGTGAACGCCACATTAGTATGGAGGGTTTCGGCACCCAATATGCTGGTTATCTTCTCCAACTTAGTGGGGCTGTCTGAAAAACAAAAAGCCTGTAGGAATCTCTCCCTACAGGCTTTTGCTCATGCCATAAGACGTTAGTGCATCTTGTGAGGCAAGTTCTTGCCTGTCTGACCGTCACCTTGAGTCCTTTTATTCTTCTCGGCTTTCCTCTGCTTCTCATGCAGCTTGCTAATGAAATGACTATCCATGAGCACTCGCCTCCTGAAGAAAGAATGGCATTACCCTTTTAGAATGTCACGGAAGCCCGAAATTTAATCACCTTCGTCACAAAAACCACGTCCTGCTTGCTCCTACCTCTTTCTGGACAGACATTTAATACCTTCCATTTGCATACCCTTTATCATTATGCTCTCTCCAAAAGAAAGGAAGGAACGTCTATGTGCGGAATAACGGGTTGGATAGATTGGCGGAAAGACTTGACCGGGTACCCGTCCATTCTAGAAAATATGACGGAAACGCTCCATCTGCGTGGACCTGATGCCTCAGGTACCTGGATTTCACAGCATTGTGCCCTTGGACACCGACGCCTTAGTGTTATGGATCCTGAGAACGGCGCTCAGCCGATGGTCCGCAAACAAGGCGACTATACGTATACCATCGTATATAATGGCGAACTCTATAACGCTCCAGAGTTAAAAAAAGAGCTCGAGACTCGCGGTCATCACTTCCGCACGAATTGTGATACCGAAGTGCTGCTGGTTGCTTTTATCGAGTGGGGAAATTCATGTATCGACCGCCTGAACGGTATCTTTGCCTTCGCTGCCTGGAATGACCAAGAGCAATCACTGACCTTAGTACGGGACAGACTCGGCGTAAAGCCTCTTTTTTATTCACATCAGGAAAATGTTCTGTTATTCGGCTCTGAACCAAAAGCTATTCTAGCTCACCCCGATTTCAAAGCTGAGGTGGGTGCTGAAGGTTTTGCTGAAATATTCGCTGTCGGACCAGCACGAACGCCTGGGCATGGGATTTATCGCAACATGTCGGAGCTGAAGCCAGGTCAATTTGCCATTTTTGATCGGAATGGGCTATCCATTCGAACGTATTGGAAACTCGAAAGCCACCAACATGCCGACGATATCTCTGCTACTGCGGAGCAAGTTGGGCAATTGCTTCGGGATACAGCGGAGCGACAACTTGTTTCGGATGTGCCCATCTGTACCTTACTTTCAGGCGGGCTCGATTCCAGCGCACTTACCGCGCTTGCAGCGGCTCATTATAAGGAAATCGGGCAAGGATCTCTCCACACCTTCTCCGTCGATTACAAGGATAATGATAAGCATTTCAAAGCGAATATATTCCAACCGAACTCAGATGCACCATGGATCAAGCGGATGACTGATCATCTTGGCACGGAGCATCATTATATTGAATTTGATACACCAGAGCTTGTTGAATCTCTGAAAACAGCTGTTCTAGCTCGCGATACCCCAGGGATGGCCGATGTTGATGGGTCTCTTTATTTATTTTGCCGCGAAATTAAAAAGGAAGCGACGGTTGCCATCTCCGGAGAAGCTGCTGACGAAATATTCGGTGGATACCCATGGTTCCACAATGAAGAAGCACTAGAAGCAGGCACGTTTCCTTGGTCACTGAAGCTTGCGAATCGGGTTGACCTGCTCGCTCCAGACTTCGTCGATTGGATTAAGCCCGTGGAATATGTGAACAATCGCTATCAGCAAGCGTTAAGCGAGGTCCCTCGGTTAGCTGGAGAAACAAGAGCACAGAATCGCATGCGGGAAATGTCCTATTTGAACATTACACGTTTCATGCCAACACTTCTTGATCGTAAAGATCGCATGAGTATGGCCGTTGGCCTCGAGGTACGCGTCCCGTTCTGTGATCACCGCCTGGTTGAATACGTATGGAACATTCCTTGGGAAATCAAGACTTCGGGAGATCGGGAAAAAGGCATTTTGCGTAAAGCGCTAAGAGGTGTATTACCTGAAGATGTACTGACGCGGAAGAAAAGTCCGTATCCGAAAACGCATAATCCCAATTATTTAACGGCCGTTAGAAAATGGGTGCTGGAAATTTTGGATGACCCCTCATCCCCTATTTTACCCTTCATAGATGTCAAAAAGATTCGCGCACTCGCTAGCTCGGAATCAAATGAGTTCAATCTCCCTTGGTTTGGGCAGTTAATGACGGGTCCTCAGCTATTCGCGTATTTGGCTCAAGTGGATATGTGGCTGCGTACGTATAAGATATCGATTCGATAGAGGATTGGAACGAAATAGCAAAGAAAAAGAGGAAGAACGAAGGAAAGTGAAAAAGATGAAAAGACCTACCATCCACGTATACACGTGGGGTGGCAGGTCTTTTTTGATATTAGTTAGTTTGATCAGGAAGTTGATCCAGAAACATGCGCAGTGCTTTGGCACGGTGACTCATTTCATTCTTCTCTTCCATTGTCAGTTCAGCCATTGTCCGGCCTAATGATGGGATATAAAACAACGGATCGTAGCCAAAACCACTTTCGCCTCGTTCTTCATGAATGATGTAGCCTTGGCAGACATCTTCTGCTTCGATGACTTCATTCGCAACAGGATCAATCAAGGTTAGCGCACAAACGAAGGAAGCCTCACTTAACAGCGGCGGATGACCTTCTCCAGCAGTCAGTTCAGCCTTATCCTCCAGCTCATGCAAAGCCTGAAGAAGCCGCGCATTATTGTCAGCATCCGATGCATTTTCTCCCGCGTAGCGAGCCGAATACACACCTGGATCACCGCCTAATGCTGTAACGCATAAGCCAGAATCATCAGCAAGCACGGGCACATGTAGATGTGCCGAGATAATCTGAGCCTTAATCCGTGCGTTTTCAGCAAATGTCTTCCCACTCTCGACGATTTCCGGTAAATCCGTGTAATCTGCCAAACTTCGAACTTTGTAGCCTTTGGCACCAAAAAGCTTCGCGAACTCCTTCACCTTGCCTTCGTTACGCGTTGCAATGACGACAAAATTACTTTGTAGCCGCATGCTGGGCACCTCGAATACGGTCAGCGATCGGGCCTAGTACACCCGACTGTACTTCAATCATGGTGTTAATACCCGCTTCTGCTAGCGCCAATAACTCATCTAGTTCTTTACGCGAAAATGGCGCATCCTCACCTGTTCCTTGAACTTCAACGAATTGACCTCGCCCCGTCATGACGACGTTCATGTCCACTTTCGCCTTCGAATCCTCTTCATAATTAAGATCCAATTTCGGCGTGTCACCAATAACACCCACACTGACAGCTGCAAGGAAATCAGTGATCGGGAACTTGACTAGATTTTTATCATTCGCAAGCTTGTTAATGGCAAACGCCATAGCTACGAATGCACCTGTAATGGAAGCTGTACGCGTGCCGCCATCAGCTTGAATGACATCGCAATCCAGCGTGATGGATCTTTCGCCTAGCGCTTCCAAGCTCACAACGGAACGAAGCGCACGCCCGATCAGACGTTGAATTTCCATCGTCCGTCCACCGAGCTTACCCTTTGCTGCTTCACGTTGATTTCTTACTTGCGTTGCTCGCGGCAGCATCGAATACTCCGCCGTCACCCAACCTTTCCCTTGTCCCTTCATAAAAGGGGGAACACGATCTTCAACCGTAGCTGTACAAATGACTTTCGTATCCCCGACCTCAATGAGGACCGAGCCTTCTGCGTGTTTTATATAATGAGGGGTAATTTGCATAGGTCGTAGTTCTTGATCATTTCTTCCACCAATTCTCATAAATGTCTTTCTCCTCCTGTAGCTCTATACGAAGCTCTAATCCTTATGCCCCATTGTATCAAACTAGCCAAGGAAAAGCATCCTGCGACAAACGAATAGAGAAATTATCGAAATAAACAACTAAAAACTACTAGGCACTCCCCTGTTAAGTACAGCGAGTAACCTAGTAGTTCTTGAGCAACGTATGTTTTTACAGCTTCGCTGGATTAATATGTGCTGGTCGAAGGACAGGCTTACTGTAGTTCTGATTATCTGTGGACGTAATCTTCACAGCGCCATCCACTTTAATTTGGACCTGTTTAAACGTCGTATTCTCTGTTAATGACAAGATGACAGATTGCAAGGCATCGGCTGAAGCTTTCTGATCAGCACCCAACAGCTTATTGGAGAAGTCAACCGTGATCAGACCCTCACCCGGCTTAATGCTCTTTACTTCGGTTGTTGCATTTAAGACAGCTGCAAGTCCCTTTTTCTGATCTGGTCCTTTAATTAACTGCTCTACAACAGCTTTAGCCACATCATCCGTTCGCTTAATGAGACGAGTCACAGGGACATAATATTTGTAGTTTTGATCATTTTGATTTAAGAAATAGAGGGTAACTGGTGTGGATTGACCAAATTCAGTGTCCTCTGCTTTCTCCAGGTTGATCCCCATGGAACGAGCTAACGGAGTATCCAGTGGTGTTTTTCCTTTCGGCATTTCTTTCAAGTCCTTGCCATCCACGCGCAGCTGAACCTTCTCAACAGAGGTGAAATTCGTTAAGTTCCAAGTAATGGCTTCAAGCAGCTTTCTTTCATCCTTCACATCGTAGTTGAGGAACTCTTTCGAGAAATCAACCACAGCGCGTTTGTCAGAGGTTATATTTAGGCTAATCACTTTAGTCCCCTTCGGCAGAAGCGCTTGGAATCCTGCAGGCAACTGGCTTGTTTCTGGACCTCCGTCCACCATATACTCCAATGTGGTCTTAGCTACGGAAAGTGTTTTGGGCAATGCTAGACTCACCGGTGTGACAAAGCCTTTGGCGTCTTTCACATAAACGGTCATCTGTGACGTGATATCTTCGGTCATGTCGACTGTAACTGCAGCTGAAGTCGTCTTTGCGTCTACCTCTGCACCCGTTGTCGGAGGTGCATCGATGTCACTCTTCTTTCCGGTGCCCAAAATCGAACATCCCGTGGTCAGGAGAACAATCACCCCCGCTAAAGCGGCTGAACGAATCCAATGTTGATGTTTCATTTGCTTATTTCCTCCTTCGAGTTTTGCTATTCGCATGGCCTGTACGAGGCTATTTCGTATTATTATGTATACGAGGCTTTGTCCGATTTATAACTACTTTTTGTCCCCCTTTTTTTAAAATGTGAACCACGTATCCATTCTTCGTCAATTCGAACTCATATGCTATACTGAATACCAGCGTGAACCCAAAACAAACGACTACACCGTTCTCTTAGGACGTATCACAGTGTTTATCAAGAAATATGCTCTAATTATCAAGTGAAACATATACTTTCTGATATTTGAACAAGGAGGTGCTTGTGATGAGAACATTTCTGAAAGAAAAGACCCTCATTTTCAACGAATTTAGAGAAGAGGTTTTCAGCCATTATCCACAAGCTGTCATCGAGGAAGCTGTTGCTAGATTACTTGTTGAAATTAAAGGAATCAAGAAGATTCCCACAGAGTTGATTACAACCACCTTACTAGGTGTTTTAAGTAAAACCGAAACATTCAATGTCATGTCTACCCTGATGGAACTTCAAAAAAAGGTTAAGCATGATGCTGAGCTGCTAGCTAGTATGAAAGATCCTGCGTATAACGTTCATCGCACCATTGCGATGTCGATCTGCGGGCTTTATGGGAGCGGCGCTATTTCGCTTTTTGGCTTCATCGATTGTAAATTCCGCTTCTTCTTTCCGACGAAACGACCTAAATCCTTCATCTCCAAGGGGATTTGTGCGATTGTCGCGTCAACCGCCTCCGTGATTATTTCCGATCGTGTGAAAATCGATTACTCCAAACGTAATCTACAAATGTTGGAAGCACGCGGTGTGCTTCTGGAAGATATGGTCGATATCCTTGATCAACTGCAGCGTCCTTACAATCCGGATATGCCGAGAAGCCTCTGTGAAGAGCATATCCTTGCGGTTCTGCGCAAGCAGCAAACCTTTCACGCGCTTCAACTCGCGATCAAAATTGACACAGCTGTCGAAGCCAAAGAATTCAATCCCCAATACAATCACATTGTCGGGATGGATGAAGGTCTTTTCGGCGTGGATGAAAGCATTGCGACCGCCGTTCCCCTGATGTATGGAACCATCGCACTCACGAATTTCGGCTATCTCGACAAAGAGAAAATAGGGATTATCGAGAGACTCGATAGTGATCACACTGATGGCAAGTGCAATACATTTATTGATGATATGGTATGTGGGATTGTGGCGGCAGCTTGTGGGCGATTGGCGCATAATAATACACCGACATTGAGTAAGCCGGTGAAGTAAAGCGGCTGCCACCGCATATTACCTAATCTTCAATGAGTGCTACGTTCATCCATCAGTGGCTGAATTCACACAAAGAAACCTCCAACAAATAAATTGTTAGAGGTTTTTTTACGTTATTTTGATACCGCGACGTAGTACACGCGTTCTGCCTGCGGATCCACCTGCTGGATGCGACCTTCGGCCTCCAGCAGGATCAAGTGTGCGATCGTCTCCGACAGCGCGAATCGCATCTGGTGAATGCTCAACCGGTCTCCGAACGTCGCTCTGCACACCTCATAAGCGCTCTGCGGCGCGCTTAGCTGCCCTTCCATGAGCGCAAGCCGCTCATGGTGATGGCGCACGAGCTCCGCCGTGCGTGCGTTAAAGCCCTGCCATGGCTCCCGGTGCCCCGGGTAAGCCATCACAACCGGCAGCCTGCCGATCTCCTGCAGGCTGCTCAGGTACGCGCCGAGCGGGTTTTCTTCCACCTGCGGGAGGAAGGAAACGTTCGGCGATATTTGCGGCAGTACGTGGTCGCCGCAAAACATCACCTGCGCCTCAGCGTCGTAGAAGACGAGATGCCCCGCGGCATGGCCGGGGGTCTCGATGGCTTCATAGACGCGGTCGCCGAGGCGCACAGGCCCTTCGTGCAGCAGGGTTACCTGCGGCTGCGGGGAAACCAAGTCGACGAAGCTCACCATGTGCTTCGTCATCTCTTCCAGCCCGGCTTCAGGGAAACCGTGCCGGGCGAAAAGCTCTAGGAGCAGCGGAGACATCGGCTGCTCAGGGCCCCACAGGAGCTGCACCTGCGCGCAGCCGGTCTCCGAAAGGAGAACCGGCGCGCCCGTGCGCTCCTGGAACCAACCGGCCATCCCGTAGTGGTCGGGATGGTGGTGGGTGAGCACGATTTGTTCCACGTGCTCGAATTCGATCCCTTGCTCCTGCAGCACCTGCAGCCAGAGCGCTTCAGCTTCCGGGGTGTGTAATCCCGGATCGATGACCGTGTATCCGCGGCTGCCCCGAATTAGATACGCATTCACCCAGCGTAAAGGAAATGGCAACGGGACCTTAACTTGTATAATTTCATCTGTATGTACAGTCACGACGTTCATATCCGAGTTGTCATCCTTCCTTATGTCCAACAAAAATCATCCGACTCGAAGCTTCTGGCGAATAGGCCTGACCTTCATAGCCCCCAAAGACATGATCGATATGTAAACCGGATTTTTGCAGCATAGACTCAAATACCGGACGCTCATACAACTTAACCTGCTCCAAATAATGGCGGTCAGGCTCGCCCTCTTGCGAAATCACGATCCGTTTGCGCACACAGCCATCTTCGATCGCTCTCGTTTCACGAATCATCAGATCATCTTCCATGCGTGCCGACTGCGAAACCAAGTTCGCCTTCACGAAAACAGGATTCAGAAAATCGATGATGAATCGGCCTTCCTTTTTTAACAGCCGATGCATCTCATAAAGCACCTTCTCATTCTGCTCATCCTCATCAAAATAACCAAAAGACGTAAATAAGTTCACAACCGCATCAAACTGCTCGCTTAGCGGCACATCTCTCATATCCCCATGAATCCATGTCACTTGCCCATCCATATCAAGCTTGAGCGCTTCCTGCAGCAGAACTTTCGATAAATCAACACCAGTTACTGTGAAGCCGAATTCCGAGAGCGCCATTGAATGCCGTCCCATTCCACAACATAAATCCAAAATTTCCGACCCTTGCGCAAGCTCTAACCAGTCAACCATTTTCTTCACTTCATGATAAGCGCCCTGCATGTCTCTATGTTTATAAACCAGTAAATAATCGTTCCCAAAACTTTCTTGATACCAAGCCATCTTTTCAACACCTTCAGCTTTATGATTAAAATTCTACGAATAAATTGTTATAAGAGCAGCCTCTGTTTCATGATCCGCAAACCCTCGAGCGCTTCTTCCTTACTAAAATTGCCCGCCTTCAATTGCTCGTCCTCTATTTGCAATAACTTTTCATAAAAAATAAGACCTTGTTTCGGTACCTCTAACTTCTCCGGATGGTCTTCCATATAATGAAATAAGACATCTTCAACCTTCGCGTAATTCCCATGCTTCTCATAGTGTTCAAAAAGCAACCTCTGGATGCCTTCTGGGATTTCCCAGCCTTGCAGATGATCCAAACTCTGGGCCATTCGAGAGGCAATTTCCGGATTGACCTCATCCTCGGGCTCAACTTCTTCCGATACTGACAAATGCAACAGCAGATCTAACGACTTCAGGTAAGCCCAGTAAGCTTCCCCCTTCTCCTCATGCTCGTGTAGCAGATCACCCTGCCCTACAATCATATCACTGATCACCAGTGCTTTTGCCGTATCAATACGCCCCTGGTAGGATAGCAAATCCAGAATATCCTTACTGGACAAAGACTGCAGAGAGCGAATATTCAATCCAAGTAAATGACGACTTGCTTCATCTAACTGTCTCTGCGCATCTTCGATCGGGATATGTTCTTTATTAAAAAGAATCCGATGCAGCACCACCATCAATTGTTCAATCTGTCGCATCAAATAATCACGTCTGAACATCCGAAGCAGCCCCTTTCGGTTTCAAAATACACCTTATTTTAGCTTACCACGCCTCGCCGCGAAACTCAAAAATACAAACCGCCTATTTTTCTTCAGATACCGCACCATTGACAACAGCCCTTCATAAACTAATTTTGACTGTATCCCTTAACCTTGTAATTCCCAATACCCGAGCAAGGAGGGGTGACACACATCCATGGGCAGCGACCACAAAAACAAATTTTTACTTACGAACCGCGAACGCGAAGTATTCGAACTCTTAGTGCAGGACAAAACGACAAAGGATATCGCACAGCAGCTTTTCATAAGTGAAAAGACTGTGAGGAATCATATATCGAACGTCATGCAAAAGCTGAACGTAAAGGGTCGTTCACAAGCGGTTGTAGAACTGATTAAGCTTGGGGAATTAAAGATCTGATTCCGTCAGCAAAGGGATCCATGTAAGCCACCGCCCCTCCTTCGGAGGGAAACGGGGGCTTTTATGTTTGATCGTCACCGCTTCCTCTGTGTTAAATACATAAAATACAGTTTGATTTGGTGCTAAACGAAGCAATACAAACGATGAATAATATCCCACTATTCGCAAATAATACTTTTCGTTGTAACTACAAGAGGAGGATCAATATGAAACACATTGTTAGGGAACATGTTGCAAGTGAAGCTGGAATATCAGAATTTCAAGCCGAGAAAGCTGTCGAAGCAGTCATTGATTATTTCAAGACAAGACTTCCTGTTGAAGTCAACAATGAAATACAAGGTTGCTTATTTGGTGAAGACCATCATGACTAACTCCCGTTAAGGGAGTTTTTCTTTAGTTTGTGGGTTTAGGTGTTAACTCAACAACAAACCACCCCAGTTGGCCATTACCAACTGGGGTGGTTTGTATCTTTCCAATCTATTCAACTCGCTCAACCTTGACTGCGCAAATTTTAAACTCCGGCATACGGCTCGTTGGATCCAAGGCATCGTTCGTCAATACGTTGATCGAATGCTCGTCGCCCCAATGAAAAGGAACGAAAACGGTGCGAGGCTGAATGCCCTCGGTGACCTTGACTTGAAAAACAAGTGAACCACGCCGGCTTGTGATCCGGATCTTCTGCTCCATACTTAGGCCAATTCGTTTGGCCAAAGAAGGGTGTATCTCGGCAACCGGAACGGGTGCCTTTTTATTCAATGCTTCGGTTCGGCGCGTCTGCGCACCGCTTAAATAATGGTTAGCCAGACGGCCCGTTGTCAGCACGAAAGGATAGTCGGTATCAATGGGCTCTGCTGGCATTTTCGGCTGGATGCCGAACAATTTGGCTTTACCATCCGCATGATGGAAACGATCTTGGAATAATTGCGGTGTTCCTGGATGGTCAGCCGATGGACAAGGCCAGAAAATCCCTTTCTCCTCTTGCAAGCGCTCATAGGTGATGCCGCTATAATCAGCCTTGCCACCTGCGGTTGCTGCAGCTAGTTCACGAAACACCTCTTCAATACCCGCATATTGAAAGTAGGCACCCCGTCCTAGCGCTTCCGCCAGTTCACTTATGATGTGAAAATCGAGTTTGCTATTTCCCGGAAGCTCCATAGCCTTCCTCCGATGGAACACGCGACCTTCTAGGTTGGTCATGGTGCCTTCCGCTTCGGCGAACGAAGATGCCGGCAATATATAATGCGCGTAACGTGCCGTTTCTGTTTCGAACATGTCCGCGACCACGAGTAAATCTAGTTTCTGTAAAGCACGTTCGACCATCCGATTATTCGGACTCGAAACGAGTGGATTGGAGCCGAGAACGATTAAAGCCTTGATCTCGCCTTCATCAATCTTTTGCAGCAGCTCATAGGCGGAAACACCTTTCCCCGGTAGCTCGTTGGGATCGATGCCCCATACTTTCGCCACATGCTCGCGTGCAGCAGGATCTTCGATCAAGCGGTAGCCTGGGAGCTGATCGGCTTTTTGACCATGCTCGCGGCCTCCTTGACCGTTCGCTTGACCGGTCACAGCCCCATAGCCGCAGCCTGAACGCCCTATTTTACCCGTGAGGAGCGTCATGTTAATGTAATTGAGTGTGTTCTCAACCCCATTCACTTGCTGCTCCAAGCCTCTTGCGGTTAGCACGATTCCCGTCTCCGCCTTTGCGAAACCACGAGCGATTGTACGAGTCACCGCTTCAAGCACGCCTGTTAAATACTCAACTCGAGCTGGTGTAAACGATTTGACAGCTTCTTTCACTTGTTCGAAGCCAGATGTACGTGATTGAATGAACTTTTGATCAACGAGTTTCTCTTCAATCATCACATGCAGGAGCCCATTAATGAATACAGAGTCGAAGCCCGGTTGAAGACGGACATGAATATCTGCTGTCTTAGAGGTCATTGTATTGCGCGGATCGATGGTCACGATCACGGCGCCTTTTTTCTTTGCCTCTAATAGATATGGCATCATCGTAGGTTGGCACTCGGCGATATTCGTGCCTGCTAGAATGATATATTTCGCATTGGGAATTTCCGATAATGGCATCGTCATCCCACGATCGATACCAAAAGCTTGGTTACTCGCCGCAGCAGCCGATGACATACAATAACGGCCGTTGTAGTCAATATATTTTGACCTAAGCGCCACACGTGTAAACTTACCAAGTAAGTAACTTACTTCATTCGTTAAAGATCCGCCGCCGTAGACGCCTATCGCATCCCGACCGTGTTCAGCTTGCAACGCTTTGATTTTCTCAGCGATATCCGAATATGCATGCTCCCATGATACGGGTTGCCATTGACCTACTCTAGCTTTCTCCCTATGAAGAGGTTCCAGAATACGCTCCGAGTGAATAACATGCTCCAAAGCATTCAAGCCTTTTTGACATAGACGACCTGTTGCAACTGGAAAGTTCACACTCGGCTTAACTGTGAGACCCTCTGTCTTCTCACTCGGTAAGATCTCCAATCCACACTGCATACTGCAAAAGCAACAATGGGAGGAGGGTTGTTCATCCGATAATGCGACCAGTGCTGATTTCATCGCACCCCACCCCCGCTCAAGCTCTCTTTATATTTGTAAAAGAACTAGCACGCTTATTCCTTGTTCGTTGGAAATCCAATGTACACCGTTCCATCTTCCACTTTGGTTACATACGTCTGTACACAGCCTGTATCAGGAGCTTGCACAAGTCCAGAAGGCAAATGGATCTTGCGATCATGCATCGGACAAAAAACGTGGTCGTCAGAGACAATCCCTTCGGCAAGAACGCCTTCTTTGTGTGGACAACGATTATGAATCGCATGAAGCTTTCCGCTTTTCAACTTGAACAGAGCTACTTCTTCCCCTTGATAACGAATCGTTTTCCCAATATTAAATGCTAACTCCTCATAGGATACAGCTTGCACCCAAATCATTTGCTCATTTTGTGTTATCATTTTCTCTGCTCCTCCCGGTTTATCTCTCTATTTCTAATTCAACTCAACAACTTCATACAAATCACGTTGGATTTTCTTGCTATCAATTGCTTGTTTCCAAGGATCTTGTGTCACAGAAAGCGCCAAATCCATACGCTCACACAATTGTTTGCGCTCCGCTTCATTCTCTACAACTTCACGGATATGCTCGA
This sequence comes from Paenibacillus sp. J22FR5, assembly GCF_059691975.1. Taxonomy (NCBI): domain Bacteria; kingdom Bacillati; phylum Bacillota; class Bacilli; order Caryophanales; family Paenibacillaceae; genus Paenibacillus; species Paenibacillus sp. J22FR5. The sequence goes on from NZ_JCAUAN010000011.1 coordinate 151,434, forward strand.
TGCCCAGACGGTGTACCCACTCGCTCGTACGCTCGCCATATTTCCCTGTTTCACGGTAATATTGCAGATAGGCTTCGGTATATTCAATTATTTCTTGTTCCGTTTTGACCGTGCTTAATAGATCACCAACACGTACCTTCACGCCACCGTTACCTCCAGCGTAAAGCTCCCAACCGCCATCAACGGACACAACTCCCAAATCTTTAATCCCTGATTCCGCACAATTTCGCGGACAACCTGATACGGCAAGCTTCACTTTAGCTGGCGTATTCAAGCGTTCGAAGCGTTTCTCCAGCTCGATACCAACACCCATCGCATCCCCTGTACCGAAGCGGCAGAAAGTTTCGCCGACACATGTTTTTACCGTACGCAATGCTTTTCCATAAGCATAGCCTGATGGCATATCCAACGCTTCCCACATCGCGGTCAGGTCTTCTTTTTTCACGCCAAGTAAGTCTAGACGTTGTCCTCCGGTGAATTTCACTGTTGGAACATTGAATTGTTCAGCTACCTCAGCAATACGCTTGAGCTCTGTTGGATTCGTCACACCGCCATAAATCCGTGGAACAACAGAATATGTTCCATCCTTTTGAATGTTGGCATGCATACGCTCATTGACAAATCGGGACGTGCTATCATCTTTATATGTTTCAGGGCTGATCATGCCTAAGTAATAGTTAAGCGCTGGGCGACATTTGGAGCAGCCTTCTTCATTTTTCCATTCGAGGACGTTCATCACTTCACGTACATGAGTTAATCCTTTTTCACGAATAGCGGTAACCACTTCATCACGCGTATGCGTTGTACAGCCGCAAATCGTTTCTTTCGCCGCGTTTTTATCATAAGAATCGCCTAGGGTATAGGCTAGCAAATCACTAACTAACGGCTTACAGCCGCCGCAGGAACGTGATGCTGTCGTGCAATTCTTCACTTCATCGACCGTCGTTAAGCCTTGATCCTTAATAGCGGAACAAATCGTCCCTTTCGTGACACCGTTACAGCCGCAAATAATGGCGTCATCCTTCATGTCAGCAACACCGGAAGCAGCGCCGCCACCGCCAGAAGCATCGGTCAAAATTGCTGTTTTTGCCATACCGCTAATATCTGTTTCTTCACGAATCATTTGCATGAGTCGCGTACCGTCTGCTGTATCTCCGAAGAGCACCGCCCCGATAATTTTGTTGTCTTGGATGACGACTTTCTTATAGACACCCGTGAACTCATCATGAATACGAATCGCTTTGGTTCCTTCTGCATCCACGAATTGACCACCGGAGAATACGTCAACTCCAGATACTTTAAGCTTCGTGTATAAAATAGAGCCTTCATACGGGCCTGTTTCTACGCCAGCCAAATGCTTCGCCAGTACCGCACCTTGCTCATATAGCGGTGCTACTAGACCATAAGCAATGCCCCTGTGCATCGCACATTCGCCGACTGCGTATACATTCGGAACGCTCGTTTGTAAATAATCATTTACGATAATTCCTGGATTGCACTCGATGCCGGATTCTTTCGCAAGTGCCACATTCGGTCTGATTCCGACTGCCATAACAATGAGATCCGCTTCAGCAACCGTGCCATCCTTGAATTTCAGGCCAGTTACCCGTTTGTCTCCCACGATTTCTGCCGATTGCTTCTCCAGCAAGAAATTGATCCCTTGCTCTTCTAACGCTGCTTGAAGCATTTTGGAAGCAGTGCGATCTAGTTGTCGTTCCATGATCGTATCCACGATATGAACAACATCGACTTTCATGCCGAGATTAAGGAAACCGCGCGCCGCTTCTAGTCCTAGCAAGCCGCCGCCAATAACGATGGCTTTTTTGTACTTTTTAGCCGACTCGATCATGATTTCACAATCTCGGATCGTTCTGTAGGCCATGACGCCTTCTTTATCTGCTCCAGGCAATGGAATCATGAAAGGATTGGAGCCTGTTGCCAAAATTAATTTATCGTAGGATACCGTCAGGCCTTTATCGCTTGTTACGGTTTGCGTAACAGTGTCGATACCTGTGATCGTTTGATTTGTGTATAAAGTAATGTTGTTATTGGCATACCATTCGTAAGGATGAATCACGATATCCTCGACCTTAGAATCTCCGGAGAGTACATAAGACAACAAGATTCTATTGTAGTTCGGATGCGGTTCACTTCCGAATATCGTAACCTCATATTTATCTGGTGTCAGCTTTAGTAAATGTTCAACGGCGTTAACGCCTGCCATTCCGTTTCCGACCAGGACTAACTTCTCTTTTTTGACTGTCATTGTGATCATCCTTCCATCCATTTACTAGGATAAAGCTTCGTATTTGTATAGTTGAGAAAAAGGGTCATTTAGGAGCTAGGCCCCCAAATGACAAATTGGGATATGGAGCTTGAGCAGTTCGATTGAACTGGCAAAGACGCTAGTCGTAACGTCTTTGCCCATACAGCCTGCGGGGCAAGCTGCATGAGCAAACACTTTACGGATTACCGCTGGCCTTACAGCCAGCGGCTACATTTTAATCTTTTAGGCCTGAACCGTATCCATGCTGCCTGAAGGAGCTGCTTTTACTTTACCGCCTTCACCAATCCATGTGCGTTTCCATTGTCCTTGAACAATCGCGATGATCACGATGCAAGTGATTGCGATACCGCTTAGAATTAGAAACCCTGGTGTAAATGAACCTGTGGAGAGCTTCAGATTACCGAGGATTTTCGGTAAGAAATAACCACCCAAACCGCCTGCTGCTCCAACAATTCCTGTAATTACACCAATTTCTGACTTGAATCGCTGTGGCACGAGTTGGAACACCGAACCATTACCCATTCCGAAAGACATCATCGCAATAAAGAGCATCACGGTAGTCAATGAAAGAGTAGGAAGTGTGGAGATACCCGCCATCATGAGAGCGACAACACCATATAACACCATCAACATTCGAATACCGCCAATTTTATCAGCGAGCCAACCTCCAACCGGACGGAAGAAGCTGCCACCTATTACGCACAATGTGGTAAAATCAGCTGCTCTAACGGGAGTAAGACCATATTGTGTATTGAAGAAGATTGTCAAATACGTTGCCATACCTACGAAACCGCCAAACGTTACACTGTATAAGAGACAGAACAACCAAGCATCTCTTTGTTTCAATACTTTTCCATACTCAGCAACTGTTTTTGGCGCTGGTTTATTGGGACTATCCTTCGCCAGAAGACTAAAGATAACAAGTGTTATCGCAATTGGAATCATGGCAATTCCGAAAACAACATGCCAATCACCATAATGTTGTGCTATCCGATTCGCGAATAAGGTTGCGAAGATCGTTCCACTATTCCCCGCTCCTGCAATACCCATTGCTAAACCTTGATACTGCGGCGGGTACCAACTGCTTGCCAGCGGAAGTGCTGCCGCAAAGCTTGCTCCTGCGATACCCAGCATGAGAGCGACGAAATACATGTCTCCCATGGTGTTAGCGAATTGCCATCCCCAGAATAACGGAACTAAGGTTAGCGAAAGTCCGATCTGTCCTGTTAGTTTGGGACCAATTTTATCTGTTAGTACACCAAGCACGAGACGCAGTACCGCGCCCCCCAAAGTTGGTAGAGCAACCAAATTTGCTTTCTGCGCAGCATCCAGCCCAAAATCTTTGGCGAGAATTACTGCTAAAGGTCCTAAGAGAACCCATACCATGAAGCTCATGTCAAAATACAAAAATGAACTGAACAAAGACCCTTTGTGCCCCACTTGCATAAAACTTTTCCGATCGACCATGAATTCCCTCTCCTTTTGTGAGGCTTTTCGCCTTCTTTTATTCCTACCTTGTTTTACGTTGACTGAACATTGACAGAAAAGGCCGACAAACATACCCCATCAAACGCGGGATGCTTATCGGCCTCATTGCCACTGCTGCCACTTCCTCGTGAACAGCATGATAGATGAATTTTTTTTCAATACCTTCATTACATTGAACATAAAAAGCCTATCCATTTACGTATTTGTAAGGGGATAGGCGCCGTTGCCTTCGTTAGTGGCACATCATTGTGCCGATTTCTAACTTGATTATACGATGCGATCTTTCGCATGTCAATAAACATAACACATAATATTTTATACGTCAGATTCCATGTAGCATATCGACAAATTTCAGGTGTATATGCTATAGTATTGCCGTATAATAGTTATAAATAATATCGAAACCTAACATGTAGTTGTCATGAGATCATAGTTATTCAAGATGGAGGTATTCATATGTTACAATCATTCATATTGATCGACGAGTTTATCCCAACTCGCCCAGCTGCCTCCTCTGAGCCGTCACCTGCTGTTCATGAAAAGGAATCTTTACCTGATGAAATTCTGAAGGATTTAGGATTCCGAATTTATACTTCATCTAATATGAAAGAAATTTCATTTATTATCCCAAAGGTCGATGCTGTATTATTATCAGTAAGTCCTGATCAAGTAGCAGATTGGCGTTCACGATTGCTCGCAGAGCGAAGTCTCCCCATCTTCTGGTGGTGTGATACACACACGTTTCCTTCTAATGAATGCAAGATGGATGGGGGTATTGATGGTTTAGTAGGTCCCAAGATGAGTCCACTGGAAATTCACTGTGCATTGATTTTGGGTGTAAACCATTTTTTCCAACGTACTGAATGGCAACAAGAACGTGAACAACTGCTTTCCAAGCTTGAAGAACGTAAATGGGTTGATCAGGCCAAGCGAATTTTATGCGAGATTAAAGGTATCTCGGAAGCTGAGTCATACGATTTCCTACGAAAACAGGCTATGAATGAACGTAAACGTATGGTAGACGTCGCTACCTCCATCGTCAAGGTATATCAGATACTTCAGGATCAGAACAAAGGAGGCCGTAAACGATGATATCCCTATTAAAAGAAGTCGGCCGCGGTAAACGCGGAGCTAGAGATCTTACTTATGAAGAAGCTGCTCAAGCAGCAGAACTCATTTTAACTGGAACAGCCACACAAGCCCAAATTGGTGCTTTTCTCGTAGCGGAACGAATTAAAATGGAATCCCCTGATGAAATCAAAGCCTTCATCCAAGCCTTGCGCCAGCGCACTACTACGTATCCGATGGCTGGCAGTATAGACTGTGCCGGACCTTATGATGGTCGCACGCGCACGTTCATCGCAACGTTGCCTACGGCATTCGTGCTTGCAGCCTGCGGACTGCCAACTACGCTGCATGGCAGCCCAAGCATGCCGCCCAAATGGGGCATCACATTGTCCGACGTGCTTGCAGCGATGGGCGTTCAGGCGCTAGAAGCTTCACGTGAAGCACTTATCTCCGCTGCGGCGCGAACTGGCTTCCTGTTCACACCGACGGAAGTTTGGTGCCAACCTCTAGGTGAGCTGCGCGAGCTGCGTAAAGAGCTCGGTCTGCGGACTGTGTTCAATACAGCAGAGAAACTGCTGCGCTTCACAGAAGCTCCATTTATGGCTGTCGGTGTGTTTCATGGTACTGTTTTCGAAAAAATTACGAATCTATTAATAGAACTAGGCGTTTCCCGCGGCATTGTTGTGCAAGGGATGGAGGGTTCGGAAGACCTTGGCGTCGATAAACGGACTAGAACTTATCTTATCCAAGGAGAGACCAGTGAATTATTCATTGTTGATCCTGAAATATATGAGCTTATGGTTGAAGTGCCTGAAGTGGAATGGACTGCTGAACTTCAAGCAGAAACTGCGCTATCCGTTCTTCGCGGAGATGCCCCACTTCCTTATTTGAATATGGTTTTGCTCAACAGTGCGGTTCGATTATGGGTTTCACAGCGTGCTGGCTCTATTGAAGAAGGTATTTACATGGCTCGTCATGCGATTGACCAAGGAACGGCACTTCAGAAATATACGGAATGGACCGAAGCGATTAAACCCGTATCAGCCACTTAAACCTAATTGGAAAAGAAAAGGACTTCATGGATGCCTGAGCATCCGTTAAGTCCTTTTTTCATGCTATTTGCCAATAAACTGTTGGGTAAACATTTTACCACACGGTCCGCCATCTACAATGCCAATACCGATATGCGTATAATCCTTACTAAGAATATTCGCTTTATGTCCTGGAGAGTTCATCAGAGCCTCATGAGCGGCTTGAACCGATTGATTACAAGCAATGTTTTCGCCTGCTGCATTATACGTGATCCCGAATTTCTCCATCATATCGAAAGGTGAGCCATAGGTTGGCGAATCGTGGGAGAAATATTTGTTATCCACCATATCCTGACTTTTGAGACGTGCTGTTTTGGTGAGCTCCAAGTCTGGTGTGAGTGCTGCCAGTCCGACTGCCGCCCGCTCTTTATTCACCAGATCCAGCATTTGCTGTTCTTCCACCGTTAATCCTGATGTTGAAGGAACCTGCGGTACAGGAGTAGGACTCGGTGTATACGGCGTCGGCGCCGGTGTTGGCACTGGCGTTGGCGTCGCCTTCTTAGGAATTTTGAGATTTCCATAAGCCCAGAGAATCGATTGTAGGGTTTGATCATCTACATTTCCCGTTACGGGCAAACCATATCTACTTTGAAATGATTTAACCCCGGCTTGTGTTTGATTGCCATAATACCCTGTTATCGGTCCTGAATAGTAACCTAGAGATTTCAGCATCCCTTGAACCGCGTAGACATCAGGGCCTTTTGCTCCTTTGCCATACGCAAATACAGTCGTTGTCGAAGCACTGAATAAGACCACACAGATGAGGGCTATCCAGATTAATCTTTTTTTGCCTTGAAACATGCGTTAGGTTCACTTCCCGTCGTCTTCAGTATCTTCGTCACACTATGGACGATAGGATTAGCGTTACCTCGATGTCTAACTTTTATCCAAAACATGAAATGTTTTGTACTTAAATTCCCTTTATATACGCAAAAATGGAATCATATCCTAGATTTATCTCAGACTCTAGACCGAGATGAAACCCGACCCTAGCCATATACACGAATGGATAATTATTGCTATACTTGAAACTGGATTGATAAAGAGATAGATGAACGAAAGGGAGCGAGACGTGTGACATGGTTTACTAGATGGGCCTTTGGTAACAAAGCAGCAGTTATTTTTTTGGTAATATTAATTTTAGGAACAGGAATCGGTAGTTATTTAAAATTGCCGATGGAATTTTTGCCAAGCGCAGATTTTCCGCAAATTAGCGTTACGGTAGTCGGTCAAGGCTACGATGCCAAATCTATGTTAGATAGTGCAACTACACCTATAGAGAAAGCAATCTCCAGTGTTCCAGGTAAAAAAGAAGTATTCTCAACATCGTCAGATGGCTTTATGAAAATTGATATGACATTTGACTCCGACATCAAAATGAAGGATGCCCAAGCAAGCGTTCAAGAAGCGATTAGCTCGATTGTTCTCCCTGCCGGCATGTCGAAGCCTTTCGTCATTCGTTTGAACACATCGATGATTCCTCTATCATGGGTTTCCCTTAACTTTAATGATGGCATTACGAAGCAAAATGTCGAGCTTGCGCAAGAAAAAATCTTGCCTGAATTTCAAAAAATTAAAGGTCTTGCCAGTGTAGTACTTGGTGGGACATCCGTTTCACAAGTCATCATTCACCCAGACAAAGATAAATTAGCTAAAGCGCAGCTACCAGCTCAAGTTCTGATGGGTGTCCTACAAGGTCAGAATGTGACTGTCAATGTTGGCGAGAGACCGATCGATGGTAAAACAAGTGCCATTAAGGTCGTTGGAAACCTAGACGATCTGAATACACTTAACAATTTAACAGTAGCACCAGGAGTCAAATTGAAAGATGTTGCTACCGTTGAAGTAGCCGCAAATAAAGATACCTTGACACGTATCAATGGTAAGGATTCACTTACTTTGGTCGTAACGAAGGATGCCAGTTCCAATGCGGTTGATATTAGCGATGAAGTTGCTAAAACTGCTGAAGAAATCGCGAAAAAATACCCGAATGCAACCGCAGAAGTAATCTTCTCCACGGCAGAATCCGTCGTTACATCCGTTAACAGCATGATGAGAGAAGTGTTGTTAGGCGCATTATTCGCAACAATCGTTATTCTAATTTTCCTAAGAAATATTCGTTCTACGTTTATTACGATTGTTTCTATTCCGTTGTCGCTCGGTTTAACCCTCTTCCTGCTCTCCCGATCAGGCGTAACGTTGAACATATTGACATTGGGCGGTGTCGCCGTCGCGGTAGGCCGACTTGTTGATGATAGTATCGTTGTTATCGAAAATATTTTCCGAAGAACCCAGAAGTCCGAGTTCTCCAAGGAATTGATTATCGATGCTACGCGTGAGGTAGCTAGAGCGATTACTGCATCTACATTAACAACCGTTGCCGTTTTCTTGCCGCTTGGCCTATTGAAAGGGTCATTGCAGGCGTTCCTTCTTCCGTTCGCACTAACCGTTACTTACTCCCTGCTATCTTCCTTATTGGTTGCATTAACGGTTGTACCTGTTATGAGCGCTTGGTTGCTTCGCGGTACGAAATTAAAAGAGCATAAAGAGTCGAAGAAACTTAGAAATATTCTGTCCTGGAGCTTGAACCATAAATTCCTCTCTATTCTAGTTTCACTTATCCTCTTTGGCGGCTCCATTGCCCTATACTTTGTAATGCCAAAAGGTGCAGTTGCCGGTTCAACAGCAAGCCAGTTGGGTGTCACTCTTTCCTACCCACCTGAAACACCGATTGCAACCATTCGCGAAAAAGCGATAGAATTAGAAAAATTCATGCTAGCACAAAGTGAGCTTGACCACCTTATTCTTCAACAAGGGAATACCGAAGATAATGCCAAATGGGGTAGCGTAGCTCCTCCAACTATTGCGAATTTCCAAGTATTCATGAAAAAAGATGTAGACACTCAACACTTTATCGATCAAGTTATTAGTCAAAAATCCAAATATCCAGATGCTGATTTGCAAGCAGGTGGAGGCGGCTTCGATGGAGGCAGCGGTTCAGCCATTACCGTTGATCTCACTGGAGATTCCGCAAAAAGCCTTGATCAAGCTGCTGCTGATGTCATTGCAGCCATTAAAGGTATCGAAGGCGTAGAAAAGGTTACTAGTAATCAAAATGTAACGAAACCAGGCTTTGCGATTACGGTAGATCCTGCACAGGCTAAACCGCAGGATATTGCGAATACGATCCGCTCCCTGATGAACCCAACGCCAATTGGTTCCATGAAGCTGGAAAACAAAGAAATTCCTGTCGTTCTGGATGCTTTGATTAATCCAACGACGATGTCAGACCTTTCCAATATTCAAATCATGACGGCTACAGGTCCAGCTGCCTTAACATCAGTTGCCAAAATCGAAAAAACGAATGAGTCCAACACAATTCTGCATAAAAATAGTCAACAATTTTTACGTGTGACAGCACTCGTAGATTCAACCAAATTATCTAAAATCAACACAGAAATTACGAAAAACACGAAAGATCTGAAGCTTCCTGCAGGTGTAGCTTTGATCGTTGGCGGAGCTTCCGCTCAGCAATCCAGTGATTTTGCCGACTTGTTCATGACCATGGGGATTTCCATCGGTATCGTGTTATTGATCATGGTGATCACATTTAAATCGTTCCGCGCTCCGATTGCGAGTATGGTATCTCTTCCTTTTGCAGCTGTTGGTGCGATTGTCGGTATGATGATCACGAAAACGTCCTTCGACGTTACCTCGATCTTCGGATTCTTGATGCTGATCGGTATCGTCGTCACGAATGCGATCGTATTGATTGACCGTGTGAAGCAAAATGAAGAGCACATGAACATTCGTGAATCCTTGCTAGAAGCTGCGGCTACGCGGATGCGTCCGATCTTGATGACTGCTGTAGCAACGATTTGTGCGATGGTTCCGCTTGTCCTTGCCAAAGCCGAGGAAGGCAGCATCGTATCCCGCGGGTTAGCCGTAGTTGTTATCGGCGGACTGACATCAGCTACCATTTTCACTTTGATTATGGTACCTACGGTGTATGAGCTCTTGCATGCTAGAAAAGCAAAACGTCAAAGAAAACAACTTGAAACTGTTCGTTAATCACTATCAAGAGCTGACCCTAGTAGATTCTTCTACTTGGGATCAGCTCTTTTTTTACTTGGGACGGGTGCCCTTTGATAAATAAGAAAACCTCAGCAAAAAAAGACCATTAGCATAAAATAATGCTAATGGTCCAGTAATCAAACAAGGTGCCCTAGGTATCTTTGTAATCTCAGGCCGCATGTACCTACTTGTTGTATATTCTGTGCATGAGCACTGCCGTTTCTGCCCTCGTTGCATTCCCGAGCGGATTGATTTTGTTGTCGTCTCCGATGATAATTCCATTCTTGATCAGCGTAGATATGCTTTGTTTTGCATAAGATGCGACTTTCGACACGTCCGAAAATCCGGAAAAACTTTCCTCCGTTCCTGCCGCAATGTCTTTTTTCGCTACCTTCATCGCGCGCTCAATCAGTACCATCATATCTTGACGGGTGATCATAGCATCCGGACTGAATTGGTTCCCGCCTACCCCAGTGGTAATTCCCAGCTTATGGGCAATCGCTACCGCTTCGGCGTAGTAGGCATCGGAGCTGACATCTGCAAATTGGTCATCTGTCTTGGCAGTCAATCCAAGTGTATGAACCAAAAGCTGTACGAAATCGGCTCTCGTAATGTCTTCACCAGGATTAAAGATGTCGTTCGATGTGCCCTGAATGACCCCTTTAGACGCCATCACCTCGATTGAATTTTTGGCCCAGCTATAATCCGCTAGGTCAAGAAAGGACTTATGGACGTACGCGACCGCATACTTACTAAAGTGTGTGGTCATGAAGGTTACTTTTCCGGTAGTTGCATCATATTTCCCTGAAGGAACTGCTGTTATTTGGCCGTTTCCGTTCACATACCAAACAGTAATATGCTCCGGATTCGCAAGCTCTTCGGCGGAAGGAGTATAAGGGATCGATATGAGTACCGGCGCTTCCGGGTTGCTCCAAGCAACGGTTGACCCATTCACCTTCAAATTAAGCTCAATGACCGGCTTGCTGCCGATAGACGCTTTTGTTTTTGCATCTAAGCTACTTGTATCTGCTTTCCCAATCGATAATGTAACGTCTGCCGCGCTCACTCCGACAGAAGCCCCTAACATGTTGGAAGGTACTGCGACTGTGCCGATTTCTGTTGCCACTACGACTTTTTTACCATCGTTTGCTGTCAAAGATGAGGCGGGCAAGTTGACCGCATAGATATTTACTTCCGCTGTTTTCGGAACTTCAATCAGGGCAACCTCCGACTCTTTGAAGGCCTTGATCAAGGCTAAGGCATCCACAGTGACTTCGGCTGTTCCTTTCTCGACAACAGGAGTTCCGATATTCACCTTACCAGGGATATCGCTGACAGGTGCTTCCGGTTCTTTTGGCGTGTCAGGAGGTCCAGACGTGTTAGGTGTATTGCTTATCACCGTTACGGTGAAAGCTGCTGTCATCCCCCCGTCCTCTGTTGTTGCTGTGATGGTTGCGGTTCCGCTCGAAACTCCAGTCACGATGACACTTGTGGTTCCGGTTTCCGAGTGATAGACCGCATTCGTCACTGTAGCCACGCCAGTTGCTGAAGAGGTAAAGCTTACCGTCTTGTTGGTTGCGTTGTTTGGTGTAATGTCGGCCTCGAGAAGCGTCGTCCCTCCGACTTGCAGCGAAGCTGACGTTTGATTGAGCGACACTCCGGTTACGGCAATCCCCGTTTCGATCGGCACCGGGGGCGGAAGTGGTTTCACATAACGTACGGAAATCCAACCTACAGCAGGCTTGTCGGAGCCGCTCTTAACCAGTTTTACCTCAAGCTGGTCCGTGTCCACGTCCACAGTAAATTCCTTGATCTCCCGCTTGTCGCCAACCACATAATTTTGAAGTTTGAGGTCGTTTTGAATATAGATATCCATCAATCGGGATGACGAGTTCCAAGGGTCGTCAAAACCCATTTGTACGGTATAAGTTCCGTGGGGAACTTCAAATTTATAAGCGATACCCTTCCCATTATCATTTCCGTCATATTGACGAATCGACAAGTACGGATCTGTTTCATCGCTCTTGGCCCACGTTTTGCCATCATCCGCAACGTATCCCCAGGTTTTTCCGGAGATAGGGTCCACTCCAAAAATCTGATCGGGAACCGATTGTTTCACGCCGAGTGTAACGCCGTTTTGAACGGTCGTCGCCCCTGCATCAACAAAATAATAAAGATTAGGGTCCGCAGGGCCCACAGGAGTCGATGTTTTCACAGCGGATATGGCGCTGGACAAGTCCCCTCTAACCGTTGTCAACGCAAAATAATACGGTGTGCCATTCGTCAGGTTCTCAACGGTATAATGGTTGACATTTCCCGGTACAGAAACATGATGGGTAAGGCTCCCTTGATCCGTGCCATAAGCAATATCGTAGGCGGCATTAATGGTCTCGTCAAAATTCAGGGTAACCTTGGAATCCCCTTCAGCTACGCGTTTGATAACCGGTTGAACAGGGATGCCGTTATCATGCTGAACCGTGAGCCAACTGATAAGCGGCTTACTGTTGCCTTGCTTCGTGATCTTTACGTCAAGTTCTCCATCCGTAACGGAAATGCCTACTACCCGTTTCACGTCTTGACCCGATCCGATCAAGTAGTTGGTAAGGACTTTCTGTCCCTCTACTTCAAGATCCATGACCCGGTCGGAACTATCCCAGGGGTCATCGAAGCCCAGATCCAGATTATACAGACCGCTCGGCACTTCAAATCGATAGCTTAGGCCTTTACCATTTGTATTGCCATCGTACTGACGAACACTATTCCAGCGCTCCTCATTTTGGTTTGCCCAAGTTTGAGAATCATCGGCATCATAGCCCCACTTGTATCCTGTCATAGGATCTTCCTGATAGGCTTGATCTTCCACGCTGTTCCGGACACCAAACTCCTCGCCTGTTTCCAATTTATCTAGGCTTGAATCTCCAGCATCTACATTATATAGTAAATCCTTTTCTACCTTGATCCAGCTGAGCATAGGCTTGGAGCCTGCCTTCTTGAGAACCTTCAATTCAAGCTGACCATTCGACACATTGATCGAGTCAAACTGCTTTGCTTCCTGGCTATTGCCAATGACATAATCAGTTAACTTCGTTGTCCCATTAATAGTCAAATCCATCTTGCGGTTGCTATCATGCCAAGGATCGAAAAACCCGACCGTAACCCGATAGGTCCCATTGGGAAGGTTAAATTTATAGGCAAGCCCTTTATTCAAGTCGTTCCCGTCATATTGCCGAATGGTCTCGAAATTGCCACTGGCGTCTGTTCGGGCCCAAGTGGCATCACCGTCAGCTACATAGCCCCACATATTCCCAGTAACCGGATCCACCCCGTAGGCTTGATCCTCCACTCCATTGAGGGCCCCAAAAGACTCTCCATCTTCTAAAGTTGCCGAACTTCCGTCTCCAGCATCCACATAATAAAGCAGCTGCGGTTCCTGAATATCGCGGGGTGCACCCGATTTTACACTTGATTCGGTCTGTATGCTGCCATTCGTGGCCACAACCTTAAAATAATAAACTTGATTATTGCTAAGTCCGATTACTGCAGCATTTCCTCCACTTACGGCCAATTGATTCTGCAAGTTATCGGATGTTGTGCCGTATTGTACCGTATAGGCGGTTGCCCCATCGACTTCCGCATACTTCAAGTCAATCCGATGGTTGCCGATATGAACTGTGTTGATCTCCGGAGCTTTCATCGCGCCCTCTGCCCGGGTAACCTTTAAATAGCTAAACTGCGCATTACTCCAACTATGCAGTCCCACCATACCGCTGCTGTAAGTGGAATCTAGCACATCAAAGATTAACACACCATCCAGATAAGCTTGAATATGCGAACCATCCAAAACGACTTTTAACTGGTACAGTTGGTTCAGCTTAGCCGAGAAGGCTTTCGATTTGGTGATATTCGTGCCATTCTTCCGCAAGAACAGGGCATCGTTCTCAAATCCAAAAGCATAGGCATGATTATAATCCGTACCACGGAATACCATTCCCCAATCGGCGCCTAACTCTGAATGTTTGGCCGTAACAGAGATGGTGCCGTCAATAATTTTGACATTTTTGACGGAAAGCTCTCCTTGGTTATCTCCTCCGGATTGATGCTTGAGCAAACCATTTTCCATATTCCATACACTCACGTCCTGACTGTAGGAATTCATGGAGGCATTCTGGAAATCATCTTCCCACTTAACGGTTTCAGCTTGAGGCGTTGCTTGAACATTGGCTGTTGGTTGACCGATTCCACCCACACCAACAGTAGATACTCGGAAGGAATAGCTTTGGCCGTTGGTCAGATGATCAACAGTTGCAGAATTCGTAGGGAGCTCTAAGATGGTTGGCGCCCCATTCTCCGTCATCATCTCCAAAGAATACTTGGTGACGCCTTGCACCTCGGGGAATTCAAGTTGAACTTTGCCGTCGCCTGGAATGGCAATCAGCTTACTTGGTGCTTGAACCGTTGGAATAACCATCATTTCCGTAGACAAGGAGCTGTTGTCTACTCCGTCCTGTGCCTGGATAGCCAGGTAGTAGGGAGTTCCATTGGTTAAGCCTGTTAGGGTACCTTTATAACTGCCATCCTGACCGGCGATTTCAACAGTTCCGTTGTAGGCACCGCTTGCGGCCCCCCACTTTGCCAGATAATGCGGAACATTGGGGTCACCGGAGAATTGAATGTCCACCCCTCCATCGGTGGGATTAGCGGAAACCTGTTGTGGCGGACTCAGCTTCGGCGTCACGGACACCGTGTCCGAAGGGAAACTGACACCGTTATGGTTCACGGCTATTACCGCCATATAATAGATCGAATTATTTTCCAGTCCATGGAGCGTGTAACTTGAACCCGTCACGGGACCGGCTGTCATAGTCATATTGTCCGGGGTTGTACCGTAGACGATCTTATAGCTTTCAGCATTTGATACTTCGTTTATCTTGATTTCTGCTGCTTTATTCAAAGACTTGACCGAATCCATGCTTGGTTTCTCCGGCACTTGATTTGCCGCCGCATAGCTGCCGTCCAACGTAACAATAGACCTTGCAGGGATGGTGTACTGGAAAGCGCCGTCTACATCGGCCGTTACCATGTTATGCTGAGCCAAACTTTCATTTGCGTTCGTCACATAAGGCGTAAGATGATAGACTTTTTTTCCTTCCGGCAACTGATTCAGTTGAACGATAACCGGCTTATCCTCATTGGTGTAGTTCACAAAAACGGAGGTCAATTTATTATTGCCCTCATGCAAATAAGACGACCCCATCAGCCCCTTGGGATCATTCTCCGCCAATCCGGTCATGGCAACCCGCTTGGCGCCAGGACGAACAAATTTACTATAGTTACCGAGCGCCCATAACATTTTGGACGTATAAATGGATTGTTCGTCTCCCGGCACACCGTAATCCGTATAGATCAGACCATCTTTATAATCTCCTTTGGATACAGCTGTCCACCATTGCCAAGCAGATGCATTCGCAACAGACAGATCATAATGAATGGTACGCGCCATCAAAAGTGCAGGATCGATGCCTAAGTCCCTTCCGTTACCCTGCATTTCTCCGACATCACCCAGGATACAATACTCACTCATCCAAAAGGAGGAACCCGGCAAGGTGTTTTGCATATTCTCCCACAGCAGCTTCCGCAAATTCCCCAAACGGTCCCCATTCTGATCCGAAACCGTATCCGACCAATAGGAGTGGGAAACGATCTTGTTGTCAATTTTGGGAGCGATTTCAGGATTGCCTAGAAGATCCTTAATATATTCCCGATACTTGCCTACATTTAATTTATTACTTCCGCCCATATATTGCTGTTTGTTATCGTTAGGATTTTGGGAGGTGGTCATAAATTGTGCATATTTGGCATCATCAAGCAAGGACAGGATCTCGACGCCCTCCGGAGCATTAATTTTAGTCGTTAAATTCTTATTTTGGAGCTCCGCATAGAGGCTATTAATGACATTGATTATTTCCGTATTATTATAGCGGTTCGCCTCTTGTCCGGCTCCATTCCAATCCCAAGTAGGTTCGTTTATTGGGCTGACATAATTAAAATGAATGCCTGATTGGTCGAAATGATCCATAACATCCGTCAAAAATTTGGCGAACTTGCCCTCATAACCCGATTTAAGATTCGTAGATCCGACGGTAGCATCCGGCTGTGCATGTCCGTTCTTTGTCATCCATACAGGTGGGCTGTTCACAAATCCAATAAGATCTTTAACACCACTTTTTTTTGCAGCTCTCAAAAACCATTGCTGGCCCGCCTGCTTCGACCAATCATAAGCACTATTCTCATCTTTCTTGAAACTTTCCGATCTTCTCCAAGGGATCGTAATGATACTTTCATCCGTATCGCTAGAACCGGCTCCAATATTAAACCGCCAGCTCGATAAGCCAATCCCCTTGTCCTGTGAAAATAATAAATCGGCAATCTTCTCTTTGTTGCTTTCAGACCATTCCTTTCCAATCGGATCCATGGACCATGCGTCTGATGCGCCAAAGTTGTCAATGGTTTGAAAAGTTGAACTCGCATTGACATTCACTACAGTCCTGTTAACATCTGCAGCATGGGTTAGCGTCGATGCAATAGGACTTGCCGCTACCAGAACGGAAGTGACCATTGCTAGGGTGCGTTTTAACATCTGTATCCTCCTTTGAGCTAGCTTATCGCAAGCTAATCATTAACATCTTGTTAGACCTTTTGTGACTTGTAAAAACCCAATCCATCCAGTCTCATGGGGTGACAGCAATGTATTTTTCTTATTGAAATGTAACCGCATACATAAAGCGAAATATTACAATTCCAACCTCCCTTAATAAATCGGTTTCAATTTACAGATACAAATTGTATAGTATATAACTCTATATACTTATCCACCTCAATTCAATAGACGAAACTTTGATAAAATTATAAATTTCTACGTTTTTAAACTCACGAATGAACAAATACATACAAATACATCCATTGACAAAGAACACACCAATACTTTAAATTATTATTAGTACCTGATACTATTACTTGATCCTAAAATTAACCTTAACCCTAAAGGAGTCTTAGCTGATGATTTCCTCAAACCCCTTGCAAGCCCGAATTACAGCCATTGGCACCTATGTACCTGAGCGCAAATTATCCAACGAGGACCTCTCGCGTATGGTGGATACGAATGATGAATGGATCGTTCAGCGTACAGGGATTCGAGAGCGCCGAATAGCCGAAGCGCATGAGTTCACAAGCCATTTATGTATAGCAGCTGTTGAGAATTTGCTCGATCGATATCCCGGCACACTTCACGATGTAGAGCTCATTATCGTGTCCACGCATACGCCAGATCTGCCCTCAACGCCTGTCGCGTGTCAAGTTCAAGCCCATTTTGGCATCGCGGATGCGGGTGCCTATGATCTCAATGCAACTTGTGCTGGTTTCGCTTATGCCCTTCATACGGCAAGTGCACTTGTTGCTGCAGGTATGCATCGTAAGATTCTCGTGATCGGCGGAGATGCCATATCCAAAATCACGGACTACACCGACCGCTCCACCTGCATTTTATTTGGCGATGGCGCAGGTGCCGTATTGGTGGAAAGAGAGGAAGCTCAGCCTGCCTTCCTCGCATCTCACATGGGCTCGGACGGCACAGGTGCGAAGCATGTTTACCGAACTGGTCTTGCCACTGATTTGAATGGCATGCCCTTAGTTGGAGAGGGAAAGCTTGTCCAAAATGGGCGTGAAGTGTACCGATTCGCTGTTTCGACGGTACCACACGGCATCGAGAAGCTGCTTCAGAAAAGCGGACTGCCACTCGAAGCCATAGACTGGTTCATCCCTCATAGCGCGAACCTGCGCATGATTGATTCCATCTGTGAGAAGAGCGGTATACCGATTGAAAAAGCGCTGGTTAGTCTTGAATACTTCGGCAACACTTCCGCGGCGTCCATCCCGCTTGCACTGGATTTGGGGATAAAAGAGGGGAAAGTTCAGGCAGACGATACACTTTTACTATATGGGTTTGGCGGTGGATTGACTCACGCAGGTCTCATTGTCCGTTGGGGGTAAGTCAGTTTCCCATGAACTTGAGGTCCATGCTTTCAACGGCCACATGCTTATTTATCCATGGCTTACCTGGCTTACCAACAACACGCGTAACCTTACTCTGATTCGTTAATTTCAACATCATGACGCGTTGATACTCACTTATTGTCTTTAAATTCTCTGCCACATGCCCGGCAAGCTGATCAGAACCCTCCAAATGATCCGCAACAGATTCAATAATTCTGCATAGAGCTCGCTGGCTCCTTGCCAGCGAGGTCAGCATGTGGAGCTCCAAGCGCTCCCGATTCCAGTCCTTCACAGCTTCTCATCCTCACCAAACGGAAGTAGACCACCAAATTCCATTGCGTCGCTGGATCCTAGAGGTGAACTTGAATCATTTTTCCCCAGCAATGCCTTCATCTGACGATTTAGGGCATTCTCCAGTTTCGTCAAACCATCTATAAGATCAATAACACTCTCATGAATTTCGCCACTCACTTTCATTTTAAGCTCATGACCTTCCAAATTGCTGGAGTTAATATGCTGGCAAATCCAGTTTTGCGACTTCGAGGCTTCGATAACCCTCGCTTCTAACATAAGGCTTATCTCATACTGCAGCGTAGCTGTAGCATCCAGCATTTGCATATATAGATCTGTTCTATCCATGGCCATCCCCTCTATTCTTCATCAGGTACATGTATTTCTTTCATGACCATTTCCGTTTGCTTCGCCATGGCTTCTTCCAAATCAGCGAGACTGTTTAAATAGGCTGTTACATTTTTGGTCAGTTGTAAAGCCCGCTTCTGCAGCATCGCTAATCCAGCAAATTCGGGATGCGAATCCGGCAGATCTCCTGCAATTGCCGCCATTTGCGAAGACACATGCCGATGTGTTTCCAATATCCGTGCCATCTGACTATGTGAGGCTGCAATTTGAGAAATAATCGTCGTTACCCGCTGTTCCAAGTAACACCCCTCCTATCACCTTTTTCACACTACGTTATGCAGATTTTGGTGAAACGGTGCCTAAATAAATTGGTATGGATCCACGCCCCATTTGCGGATAAATTTCCTGCGATTACGTCTTAATAGAAGTAGCTTAGTTTGACGCGTGTTTTTCCGAAAACTAGCGCTTCCGCGATGATAAACAAAGCAATCTCCCGCTATGAGCAAATGATACCCTGCTATTTGAGCACGATAGCATAAATCATCGTCCTCGAAATACCCGGGAGCAAATCTTTCATCCAAAAAGCCTACCTGCTCGAACATCTCTCTCCTAAATAACAGACAGAAGCCGACCAACCTCTTTGTTTCCCGCCATTTTCCAGGATTTACATGGTTATATTTTTGGACCATATTCGAAATCCCCGTAAAGCGTACGCGGATCCTTTGCTTTCCATTTACATAGTTAGAGACAGGACCTACCATCCCAATGTCTTCTCGACTGTTTAGGCAGTTCAGTAGATTGGGCAACCAATTTGGCGTTACAATCGTATCGTTATTCAAGAGCATTAACGTATGACCTTCCGCAAAACGCAACCCGTAATTACACGCAGCAGGAAAACCGAGATTGGCAGGCAGCGCCACGAATTTTAAATTTTCTCTGCGACAGTACGCCAGGGTACCATCACTGGAGCCATTATCAACGATAATAATTTCATAGGGAACTGATGTATGCTTTCGGATGGATGCGACACATGCTTTCAACAAAGCGAGTCCATTAAACGTAGGAATAATGATGCTCGTTAGCTGCATGTTCATAGCCTCCTCGATAATGTGCCATTTTCCAATCCTATTTCAATATCCTGAAAATAAGGAATAAGTTCCTCGGCACTGAAGACCCTATCCCCCTCTATGAAAAGCAAGAAGTCCGACTGCGACATCCTCGCAGCCAGCTCTCTTGCGACACTTAGTTCCAATACTTCTGGATCATGAACAATTATAGCGCGAGAATAGCCTCTAACCTTCTCTACCGTTCGGTCTTTGGAGCCATGTACAATGACGATGATTTCCTTAAACGGCAGTCGTTTCAACTGCTCAAGCACTTTGACGATGGTTTGTTCGGCATTGGAGGCTATTATAATTGCGTCGATAGCATGAAAAGTTGATACAAGCACCTTATCCAGTGTTCGTTTATGCTTTGCAACAAATCGGCTTGTTGGCTTCTTAATAAGGCTTCGCTTTCTTCTCTTGTTAACTGCAACCTGACCCTTGATTCTCTTCTTGATGCTAAGTCTCACCAACTTGACTCACCTCATCTATTTGTGGAACTAGGCTTGATTGACGCCGATTTATACGGTCGGATTCGTGAGTTCCCACGTATATCCTTGTGAGAAGCCAACGCCGTAGCCCGTATTATAAGCTTCATTGAAGGCTTGATCATAGGCCATCTGCGCTCTCCTCGCTCTAGGACTCGACATGATGCGGCGTTTGACTGTACGGCGACGAGCTACAATCCGACTGCCCCTGCGTCTAGGAAATCGAATCAATCGACGAGCCATGGCGCGCTTACCCCTACGCCGAGAAATTGGCTTCAAACGACGAGTTGTACCTCCCTTTTTTCTAACAATAATCCGTTTTTTAAGACCCTGCTTTCTTGGCGATCCCACTCGCTTCTTCCGAACCTGTCTGTCCACTGTCAGCTTACGTACCTTTCTTTTCGTGATCAATTTTCATACACCTCAGCTTTCTAATACGCGTTTCACACTGCACTGCCCTTATCGAGGCCCAAAAATAATGGAAAGCATCGTAATTAAACGATTCGTATAGGTATGATCTCGCATCGTACGATACAAGCCGCGCATAGCAATTCGCTTGCGTTCCTCTTCATTGATTAAATAGTGTTTCATTTTATGGAGCATTTCTTCCGGTGACGCATACGTCACGATATCATAGTCGGGGGTATAGAAATTGACTAAATCATCCCGAATATCCGTCAATTGAAAGGCGCCACAACCAGAAATTTCAAATGTTCGGGGGTTGGGCGAAGCACCGCTAATTCGGCGACTGTTATAGTTGTAAGATTCGTCATCATAGGCTCTATGCATATTAATAACGATTTTCGCGCCATTGTAGAATGTTGCCGTTTGATCTGGCGACATCCACGTATTCAGTTGAATCTGCGGTGCTAGTTGACGATAATGCTTCAGACGATCCCACCATAGCCCTGAGAGAATAACGCGATTCGCCGCCAAATAAGGAGCAATTTGATTAAACACGTCCACGCGGTTCCAATAGGCCGAACCAATAAAACAAATATCGCGGTGGACACCATTGGGCACTGACCTTGGTCGAAACATCTCCGGTTGAAAGGCTAACGGCAAGTAATGGACCTGCTCACAACCCTTTTCCCGATAGAACTGTACACAATTCAATTCCAAGGTAAATAAAAAATCATAGTGCCTCGCATATCCAGCGGTAATATCCGTATAATAGGGATCATCGGTTAACCATATGGCTGTCCGAATACCCATATGTCGAACCCGATCAACGATATTCAGTGAGAGATTCATCCCCTCCATAACAATCATCACATCAGGTCGGTCCCTCACTACAATCGTTTCGATGCTGGCTTTGGAATTTCCGATACGAATCGGATCGTTGTCACAGTTTCCAATTATCAATTCGCGAACTAAAGGACGAAGGCTGTTCATAACGGCGATATCCAATGGCTCGTAAGGGTAGCCTTTTCCCGAAGTAACAAACAACACGCGCACGTCCCAAACAGGACTTGGCGCACGGTCACGAATCGCCTTTTGCATGATCGCTTCACATTGTCCCAATCTGACGCCATTGTCATGACCTAATTGATAACCATCAGCAAGTCCGCGTTCCCGAGCATGCGAACTATTCCTAAAACTCATGAACTACACTCCCTTCTAGGCAAATACAATGTCTAACAGCTTGACTAATCGCGCTGCGAATGAATGCTCCGTGCGTGTTCTCCTCATCCCGCTCACCGCAATGCGTAATCGGTCTTCCTCATGAATTAAATAATGGTTCATTTTAAGAATAAGCTCTCCCGTATGATGAAAAGTTTCAATTTCATGACCTGGTCGATAGTACTGTTCCAGATCTTGACGGTAATCCGTTATTTGCAGAGCGCCGCACCCTGAAATCTCATAGGTTCTAGGGTTAATCGAGTATCCAGGTATATTTCTGCTGTTTTGGTTGTAGGTTTCATCATACGTAAGCCGATGAATATTCAGGACAATTTTGGCACCGTTATAATACTTCACGGACTCTTCGATAGGAACCCCCTGCAGCTTAATTCCTTGTTGAAGCAGCGCGAAGTGATCTAATCGATCCCATAATCCCCCGGCAATAACCACTTTTTTCCCTACTAAGAAGGGGGTTAACTCATTGAATAGGGCAATTCGGTTTGGAAAGCCTGTGCCAATGAAGCAAATATCGCTTAGATAGTCAGGACTAACGGGCCCAGGTTTAAACACAGCTGGATTAGCCGCCAAAGGCAAGTAGTGAACTTGACCGCAGCCAAGCCCCTGATAGAAGGGTACACAGGACATTTCGTGCGTAAAAACGTAATCATAATGAGGGGCTAACATAGCCGATTGGTCAGTAAAATAGGGATCATCTGCAAACCAAATGGCAGTTCGAATTCCCATCTGTCTTACTTGATCCACTTGATTGGCATGATCAACCGGAAAAACATGAAGCCCATTCATGACAAGCACCAGATTCGGTTTCAGCTCATACGCTAAGCGAAGCATATCCGCCGCCGTTGCTGTATATGCAACTCGAACTGTTTGTTGCAAACCAATAATAATTCCTTTGTCAATGGCATCGAAGATACCTTGGACAATAAATAACACACTTGCTTCTCGGAGCGGAATGGGTGCTGGATGACAGGTGTCGAGCGCATATTGGCATCTTCCCATCCGTATGCCTTGTTCCAAGCCAGCCTGAAATCCCCTGCTCCGACCTTCCGCTATGCGGTTTCGAATCACCATGTTCTTTTCACCCTCTTCGCGATAACCGCTGTATCGTAGTAATCAAACTGCAGAAAAAAATCAAGTGCCGATTGCCAATCTCGCATTGGCGTAAAACCATTGTCACGCATTGCCTTGTGTGCAAATGCCGTATACATCGGTCTTGGTGCTGGTGCTGGCGGAAATAAATGAGTAGGAACAGCCTTGAGGGAAACATGCGCCATCCCAGCCGCTCGGAGAATGTGCAGGGCGAATTCATACCTAGAGCATACGCCTTGATTAGAGGCGTGATAGAAACCGTATCGGTCCGTTTCGATGAGTTCACGAATAAAAATAGCCAGATCCAAGCAATAGGTGGGAGAGCCAAATTGATCATCTACTATGGAAAGTGTAGGATTCATTCGCGCCTTTTCCAATACTTTGGTTACAAAATTTGTTCCTTTCATGCCATATAACCAAGAGGTTCGTACGATAAAATGCTTCAAACAGGTCATCGCCACGAATTTCTCCCCAAGATGCTTGGAACGTCCGTACACATTGAGCGGATTTGGGGTATCGTTCTCGTCATAAGGGAACTGCTTTGTCCCATCGAATACATAATCCGTACTGACATAGACCAGTTTGGCCCCGATGACTACACAAGCTTTTGCCAAATGAAGAGCCCCCATGGCATTCACTTGATAGGCAGACTCTTTCTCCAATTCAGCCTTATCTACGTTGGTATAGGCAGCAGAATGCACAACAACGTCTGGTCGTTCGTTCAGCAGCATCTCCAAGACTTCTTGCTCTTGAGTAACATCTAATTTTGCTTTCTCCCAAGCAATGATCTCATGCATGGGGCTCAGCACCCGCTTAAGGTCATAGCCTAGCTGCCCGCCGGCACCCGTAATCACTATTTTCAAGTGAGATCAGCTTCTTTATCTAATCGGTACGAACCGTCTACAATACGGGCGCCCCACTCGCTTTCTTGTAAATACCACTCCAACGTCTTTTGAAGGCCTTTCTCAAACGAATAAGCAGGCCCCCAGCCTAACTCCCGACGTATTTTCGAGCTATCGATAGCGTATCGCCGATCATGTCCCAAACGATCCGCAACATATCGAATCAACGATTCAGGTTTGCCCAACAATTTCAGAATGCTTTGTACGACTTCCAGATTCGTCCGCTCATTCTGACCACCGATATTATACACTTGGCCTGGTACGCCTGCCGCTATCACGCATTCAATTGCAGAACAATGATCATCCACATACAACCAATCACGCACATTCAATCCATCACCATATAGGGGAACTGTTTCATCGCGAAGGGCACGGGTAATTAGAAGAGGTATCAGCTTTTCGGGAAATTGGCGGGGACCATAATTGTTCGAACAACGTGTAATCACTGCTGGAAAACCATAAGTTTCATAGTAAGCTCTAACTAGCAGATCAGAGCCAGCTTTACTTGCGGAATAAGGAGAATTCGGCGCAATTGGTGTTTCTTCACTGAAGGCTCCTTCATCTCCAAGGGATCCGTATACCTCATCTGTGGAAATATGAATAAACTTCTTAACCTGTCCTTGACTTGCAGCTTCAAGCAAGATCTGGGTGCCAACCACATTTGTCTTCACGAAGCTGCCTGGGTTATGAATACTACGATCCACATGGGATTCCGCCGCAAAATGAACAACCACATCAACACCTTGCATCAGTCCCATCATGAGCGCCTCATTGCCAATATCACCGTGTACAAATTGATACCCAGCTTGCCCATCAAACAACCTAGCGTTATCCCTATTACCTGCATAAGTAAGTAAATCGACATTGATGATGTGATCCGCTGGATGATGTTTCTTCCAATAATGAATAAAGTTACTTCCAATAAACCCCATACCGCCCGTTACAAGCAACGTTTGCATTATCTGTTCTCCTTCCTGACTAAAAGAGTGGCCTGAAAGAGCGATTCATGTGTGCCCGCGTCAATCCACCAGCCTTTGAAAAACATATGGGAAAGTGTGCCTGATGCAGCGTACACATTATTTACATCGGTGATTTCCATCTCGCCTCTTGCAGAAGGAGCCTGCGATTTAATAATGTCGAACACAGTAGAATTATATAAGTAGATACCCGTAACGGCATAAGAGGAGCTCGGTTTTTCTGGTTTCTCATCAATCCGTTCAATACGATCATTCATCATGTTAGCTACGCCATATCTTCTAGGATCTTCTACTTCTTTTAAAATGACCATAGCCCCTCCGTCCTGATGGTTATAGGTATCGATCATAGGCAGAAGTGGATCTTGGAATAAGTTGTCTCCCAAAATAACCACGAACTTCTCATCCTTGGGCACAAAATCCTCTGCCAATGCCAGTGCCTGCGCAATCCCTCCTGCTTTCTCTTGAATCTTGTAAGTCAGATTGACGCCGAACATGTCACCGCTGCCCAAATAGTCTACATATAAGCCCGCAGATTGTTTCCCCGTGATGACAAGTATATCCTGAACACCTGCCTGACTTAGTTTATTAATGGCATATTGAATCATGGGCAGATCACCAACTGGAAGCAAATGTTTATTGATAATATGTGTTAAAGGGCGTAAACGACTTCCCGTTCCTCCTACAAGCACGACACCTTTCACAAGTCATCCCCCTTCACCATCGTTCGCATGGTGCGTAGTCACATCCATTTCTACTATCATATGCTTTGGTAATAGACGGAAATTGGACGAAAACCCCTTAATCGAAAATTGGTCATCTATCTATCGAATAGCAACACAACAAAAAAACGGTAGTCTCGCATAACATGCGAAACGCCGTTTTGTTAGCTTGCTGATTCATGGGCTTACTTTCTACGATCCGTTAAAGAGTCTGACCAATAGCCATCCAATTCACGATCCCATGTTGATCAGGTGAGAATTTGGCTCGGATAATGGATAGTACTGCACTAACCGTTGACTTTTGGCTGACAATACAATAGCATGCTGGATGATTTGTGATCGCCGTTAACACATAATTGGTATTGGCATATTCCTCTTCGAAATACAGCACCAGCTCAATCGTTTCATCCTGGATTTTCATCTCAAAAGGCTCAAGTCCAAATTGCTGCAGGACATTTCTTTTCTGCGAGGATGTCCGCACGACACTATCTGCAAATTTCGTCACTCGGAGTGAGGTATCTGCGATATGTTCGTTCGTAACAGCACTAGCTTGCAGCTTGGTTCCATCGATACTGCCCGTTGCAAGATGAAAATCAGTAACCGCTCCCTCTGCCAACTTATAACTGTCTACACTGCCATCTGCTAGTTTAGTTGTATCGATGGCTCCTTCGATAATTTTGCTGCCATCTATACTATTAGGGGACAGCTTCGTTCCTGTTACAGCTTCATCCGCAAGATGGTCACGATCCACGGCGCCAAATACAAGCTTGCTGCTGTCTACACTGTTTGCTGCCAGCTTATCACCGCTGACTGCTTCGTCTTGAAGATGCTCGCTTCCAATCGCTTCAGCAATTAATTTAGAACTATCAATGCTGCCATTTAACAGCTTCTCACCATCGATTGAACCGGGAGCAAGGTGGCTGCTTGTTACCGTGCCCAAAGCTAGCTTCAATCCATCTATGATAAAGTCCGACAAATGCTCCCGTTGAATCGCCCCATATACGATTTTACTGCTATCCACACTTCCTGAGGCCAGCTTAGATGCATCCACCACTTGATCTACCAGATGCTCGCTGATCACAGCACCTGCTGCCAGCTTACTTCCATCCACGCTTCCCGGGGCCAATTTCACTCCATATACCGCATGATCTGCCAAATGATAGTTATTCACTGCTCCAGATACCAGCTTGCTGCTATCTACCGAGTTCACGGCTAGCTTTTCACTGTCGATGACACCTGCCAAAAGATGTTGATTGCTTACAGAACCATGTGCTAGCTTCGTACCATTTACCACACCTGGTGACAAATGTTCGTCTGTGATCGTGCCTGGCATAATTTTCGAACCGTCTACGCTCTCATTGGCCAGCTTCGTACCAACGACCGATCCTTCTGCCAGATGATCACTATTGATCGCACGAGATGCGATCTTCGAGCTAATAACTGAGCCATCCGCCAAGTGCCGAGCAACGACCGCACCTGCAGCCAGCTTGCTGCCATGAACACTTTCATTGGCCAATTTCGATGCTGTGATGGACCCATCTGTAATGTGCTCTGCATTCACCGCTTTACTCGATATTTTGGAACTGGTGACACTTCCATCTCCGAGCTTACTTGCCGTCACCACGTTATCCTCCAGCTTCGCGTTCGTGATGGCTTGATCTTCAATGATACTCGTGGTAACTGATTCCGTTTGGAGATGCTGTGTCCCTACGGCTCCATTCGCAAGCTTCCCACCCGTGACAACACCGTCTGCTAAGGTGTCCGTCGTGATGGAGTTTTCCTGCAACTTGCTTCCTACCAGACTTCGGTCCGCGAATACATCCAGCGTTATCGATCCTTGTGCCAGATGATCCGATGTAATCGTCCCTGGTTTAATATGGACGCCTTCGATAATTTCTTCCTGCAAATGGCTTGATGCAATGGACATCGGTGCGATTTTGGCCGTTGTTACGGCCTCTTCAGCAATCTTACTCGTCGTAATGGTTTCTTCCTGAATATGTCTAGTTGTGATGGCTTCGTCTGCAATATGGTTGCGATGAATCGCGTGCAAATCGATTTGCTTCTCGCCAATTGCACCTTTGGCGATGTGTCCGCCCGTAATAATTTCCTCCTGCAGATGAGCAGCAAGTATGGTGCGGTAAGCAATTTTACTGGAAGTGACACTTTCATCCTTCAGTTTCGAATTAATTACGCTACCCTCTGCCAATTTATCCGTTATGACAGAACCAGCCCCAAGCTTGGAACTAGACACCACATTTTCATCCAGATGCTCGGTTCGAATCATTTGCGCACTGATATGTTTGGCGATGACAGCACCTTGCGCAAGTTTATCCGCTGTGACCGCACCATCTTGCAATTTGCTGCTTGAAATCACTTGATCGTTCAAGTGTGCAGACTCAATGGCTTGCGGTGTAATATGTCTGCTTGCTACGATCTTCTCGCCCAATTTCGCGACGGTAATCGCACCATCTTGAATGAGCTTCGTATCTATGGCGCCTTCCACAATATGTTTAGTACGAATCGCTTGATCAGCTATGTGATAACTGGTTACTTCCCCTCCATCCATATGGATACCTTTCACAGCGGATTTGGCGATATGCAACGAGTCCACAGATTGCGGCGCTAGCTTGGTACTTGTTACAGCCTGATCAGCCAGAGTCTCACTTGTAATCGACTCATTCACCAAATGTTCCGTCAGAATGCTTTGTCCCTGGAGATGGATAGAACTAATAAGGCCAATCCCCAGTTTTTCTTCCGTGATGGCACCATCTCTAATTTTTGCAGAGGTTATGGAAGCGTCCATGAGCTTCGCTGTATCAATCGTATAATTGGCTAAATGCTTCGTCTGCACAGCACCACTGAGGATTTTATCGGACGTAATCGCTTGTTGGTCGATTAAGTCACTCGTAATCATCAGTTCAGATAAATGTTGCGGCAAAATGGAACCGTCCGCCAGTTTCGTGGCATCAATCGATTTATCTGCAATTTTGGCGGTTGTAATGCTGCTATCAAACAGCTTTGCGCCTGACAATGTGTTATCTTGAATTTTATCTCCCGCTATACTGTTTGGAGCGATATGTTCATCATGGATAGCTTGATTGGAAATTTTGGCACGGGTCACACTTGCCTGAGCCAGTTTGGACTGTTCAATCGCCAAATCCTTAATCGATCTGGCCCCTATGCTAAACGGTTTTATTTTCGTATCATCAATAGACCGACTGGCAATTTTATCCCACGTTACAGCCTCATTGACAATATCGTCGGTGTAGACAACGGGATCGACGAATTTACCTGTTTTACGCTCCGTTAACAACAATTCAGGTGAAATCTGTTCTGTAACCTTTGACACATGTAAGGCTTTGATCGGCGTCGTCTTCTCAACTTCAGACGGAATCGTTTTCGGCACTATCTTCGTTGGTGCTTCCACTCTTTCTGGCTTGGCTGGTGATTCATCGAGCCATTTCAATTCATTCAAGCTGGAGCTCACTTTATGCACGTTCGCTTTCTGGTTCGTGCTGATCTTACGCTTACTCATATGACTCCTCTCCATTCCCCAAGGTTTATCATTGGTAACATATTCATTCTCACCCTAATAAGTACATTAGCCCCCAAAAATGTGCGATAACCTAGACAAGAGCCGTCTCCTTCAGCATTTCCTTGTATAAAGATAACCTCACCTCTGCGGCTCGCTGCCACGTGAACTTTTCTTTCACCCTATTGATCCCGTTCTCACCTAACTTGCACTGCAAGCTCTCATTTTTCAGTAACCGTATGATATGTTCTGGGAGCTCCTTTCGGATATCCGTAGGGTCTATTAAGAAGCCTGTTTGTCCATCTTCAACAACCTCTTGAATACCGCCTACTCTAGTTGCAATCACGGGAACACCCGCTGCCATAGCCTCTACATTGACGAGTCCGAAAGCTTCGTGTCCGATCGAGGGTACGACGAGAATCTCGGCAATTCGAATCCATTTGGGTATGTCATGATGTCTCACATAGGGAATGAATGTCACATGATTAGGCATTATCTTTGCAGTCTTCATGAGTTGTCTTACATACTTCGTAACTTTACGAGACCCGTAAAAAGCACCCCCTACGATAACCAACTTAGCCGTCGGCTCACTTTGAATGACACTCTTCATGGCATGAAGCAAATGATGAACACCTTTCTGCGGGATCAATCGCCCTACAAATAAAATAATTTTACGATGCTCACAATCTATCTCCTTACGCATGTCATTCCGAGATTCACTGATGTCCACTAACCATTTGGAAGTAAACTGAGTGATATCCACACCTAAATAATGCGTGACTATTTTGTGAGCAGCAGATGGGACTTGTTGTTGCAGAAACCGCTTTAAAAAGTCACTATTGACGATAATGACATCAGCAGCACGCAAAGAAACTGTTAAAGATTTTGTGGAAATATAAGGTTTCGTAATAAATGATGTAGAGTGGAGGACAAGGCTTAGGATGGCATAAGGATACCTTTTGCGAAGAAAGCGAAGAAAACGCGGTCGGTTTTCCACTTGAATAATGCCTGGACTTAGGTGCGAGATCTCTTTATCGATTTGAGTTAAATAGGAGCTTGGTCCTTGATACCTTACCCTCTGATACAAAACGCCTTTTCTAATTTCCTTCCAAGGCTGATAAGAAGTTTTTCTTCCTAGCACAACCACAGGCAGGCTTTTGACCAACTGCTCTGCTGTCTTCTGAACCACCTGCTCGACTGAGCTGCTAGTCCCTGACGGTATAGGAAAGGATCCTGGTGTGACGATGACGAGACGGTTCGATGGGGACTTCCGTATTGTCTTCAATTTCTGACCCTCCTGGGAAAATGAGACATAAATCCAGCCCCATTTCTCTTCTTCCTTCTATACATATGCGGATATCGTGTTAAGGCATGGGCATCTGTCCTGAATTTCCAAGAAAGTATCAGCATTTGTACAAACAAGCATGACTTCTTTTCCATAAACTAAGAGTGATTCGTTTTCGGTGAACATTCAATCCCCATTAGGAGAAGGAGTGAAGTCAATGAGTAATCCCTATGTGGGTATTTTAGTCAACGATTCCTTGTTTGCAGGTATTCCTCTAGGGAACACACAATACGAAGCGATTCGCTTTTATGAGGATGCTGGCAAACTCTATGGCCTAACCCCTTGCTACTTCCGAATTCAAGATGTTCATATGAAAACAATGAAAGTACATGCCTATGTACAAGAAGGCCAACATTTCAAAAGGAAATGGTCAGATCTCCCTAAAGTCATTCATAATCGAGCCATTTATTTGGACTCTTCTTCAGCGAAAGTTTTGGAAGCATTGACAAATCGAGGCGTGACACTATTTAATCATTGGAACCGCTATAGCAAGCTGCGTATCCATGATATATTAATGAAAAATGAAAGCATTCGCCCCCATCTCCCCACTACATTTCCCGCAACAATTGAAAATGTGAAAGCCATGATGGCCGCCTACGACTCGCTCATTATCAAGCCAACCAATTCTAGCATTGGGCGCGGTGTGATGAAATTAGAACGTCAAGCGGGGTTATGGAAGCTTCTTTATCCGGTAAACTTGAAGCTTACCAATCGTACTTGGCGAACGTTCAAATTCCGTCATCAATTACCAATCATCCTCTGCCGGAGGATTCAAAGAAACAGCTATATGGTTCAACAATGTCTGCCCCTTGCCACTTTCGAGGGACGTCCCTTCGATTTCCGTATTTCCGTTCAGCGCGGGGTTAACGGTGAGTGGGGTGTGACCGGCATTGTGGCCAAAGTCGCCTCTCACAAGCATTTCATTACGAATGTCGCGCAAGGCGGGCGAGTGAAATCTCTGTCAGATATTTTGACCTCAGAATATCCACATCTTCATTCAGAGTCGGTTTGCCTCCAGATGACTAATTTCGCTCTCTTAGTTGCCCGTCATCTCAGCACAGAATTGCCGAACTTAGCTGATATAGGACTCGACATTGCCATGACAAAGGACGGTGTCCCATTATTTATCGAATGCAATGGAAAGGATCAACGTTACAGCTTTCGTGAAGCGGAAATGCATGATTGTTGGAAGGCAACCTACTTCAATCCGATGGCCTATGCTAAATTTATCTTAGGCGGCGGCACGCCTCCTTGCTAAAGGCATCAAAAAACACCGTACTAACGAGATTTCTCTCGTTGGTACGGTGTTTTTGAGGTTAAACAAGGGCAAGATCAGCATGTTAGCTTACGTCAAAAGCGAAACAAGAGACCACCCAACGAGGTCCAGGCCCTACTTAGTGCTGAGCGGAGCGAGCACACGCTGAACTTCAGCGTTCAATGCCTTCGGATCCGGAGCAGTCACCTGTTGATCCCGAAGCTGATACTTTTGCTTCAGCTTATAAACTTGCATGACACTCTGGTCAATCGTTGCCATTGGGATTCGCCCTGCTTGAACTGCGGTACGAAGTGCACTTAAGACGGTTATCGCTTTCTGTGGATCGTGACCGACCATCACGACATTGGAACCCGCAAGAACGGACTTCACAGCGGCTTCACCCATTTCATAATTTTCAGCAATCGCGCCCATCGTCATATCATCTGTCATGATGAGGCCTTGGAAGCCAAGTTCCTTCCGCAGAAGATCCGTCATGATGGCCTTCGACATCGAAGCGGGATACTTCGTATCAATCTTCGGGAGAAGAATATGCGCAACCATGATGGCATCCGCCTGATGCTTGATGGCATCAGCAAAAGGAATTAACTCTAGCTTTCGCAGTCGAGCAAGATCATTTTGAACAATAGGCAAACCGATATGTGAATCTACTGCCGTATCGCCATGACCCGGAAAATGCTTCACAACCGAAACGACTTTCATCTCCTGTATGCCATTCATCATTGGAATACCAAAGCTGCTAACGAGCGTGGCATTCGCGCCAAAGGAGCGATCGCCAATGACGGGATTTTGGGGATTGCTATTAATATCCAAGTCAGGCGCAAAATCCATATTAAGTCCATAGGCATTCAGCTCTTTCCCCAGCAGTTGCCCGATACTGCGAGCCAATTGGGTTTTGCCAGATTTGCCTATTGTTTGACTTGTTGGCGTCTTGGTAATTTCATCAGGGAGACGTGTTACCCTTCCACCTTCTTCATCCACACCAACCCAAAGTGGAAGCTTGTTCACCACATTCGTCTTCTTCAATTGATTGACTAACCCCACCAATTGCTTCGTATTCTGCACATTCGGTTTGTACAGAATGATGCCACCCACATGATAGGTTGCAATTAACTGCCGCGCTTCTTCATTCATACTGTAATCATCGATTCCCGCGATAATCATCTGCCCTAGCTTTTCATCCAAGCTCATCGCAGGTACACCTACCGATGCCACTGGGGATGGAGTATGAGATGCAGCGGTTGTCGGTATAGGCGTAGAAGTTGGTGCCGATGACGGAGCCACACTAGCGGGCGCTGTACTAGTTATGGGAGATGCAGATGGCTCAACTTCATTATGTGACATACACCCCATCATAAGCAGCATAAGCCCACCCACGCTTCCAATTGTACGGATTGCTTTTGGTAATTCTCGTATCAAATTGTCACCTACCTTACCCTCCACTTAACTATACTTAGTAGACGTTCCATCCATTGAAATCGTTGAATTGCATCTTTATTCACTTCGGAGTCCTTTCAAAAAACAATGTAACAAGACATAAATGCCAAAAGCACCCAGATAAGCGCCAGTGAACAGAAACAGCTTGTTGGTAAAAACAACATGGATATTGGTCATGAAAACGGTATCGTCCCGCAGGATCTCATAGACAGCCATGGAAGTGATCACACCAAACACATACGCACATAAAACGGCTGCACCTGCAAAAACATGTTTAAAGGATGGCAGCAACCAAGCACTACATAGCATAACTGGCGGGATCAGAATAACAAATATGACGATTATCATCGACATCGCAGCTTTCACCTCACCAACAGCATTGACGAATTTCTTGTCGAAAATACAGTAACCCGCATCGCGGATCCCAAGGAAAAGAGCAATAGGCAATTGATTCTTTTACCTTTCTGTGGCAAGATTAGCGAAGAACCGCTAAAGGTAACTTTGCGCACTGCGCAAAGTCCATCCTAACCAACGAATGAACAGGAGTTTATGATCTATGTCTAAACCTTTTTTCCGATTACTGACCGAGTTGTCTTCCCGTAAATGGGTCTCTCAAGTGACAGGTGCCATTGCCCGTTCCAAAATAAGTCGGCTATTCATCCCGCGTTTTGCCCAAACCTATGGCATTCGAATTGAAGATGCAGAGAAGCATATCAAGGAGTATAAGTCCCTGAATGATTTCTTCACTCGCAGATTGAAACCAGGTTTGCGCACGATCCATGAAGACACGACACGTGTTGTGAGTCCTGTTGATGCGATGATTACCGGCATTGGTGACATCAAAGAAGGCTTGATCGTTAATGTCAAAGGTCAAGACTACACGATTGATGAGCTGCTTAACCGCTCACCGCGCACGGTGAACTACAATAATGGTTTTTATTTCGTCTTGTATCTGAGCCCAACAGACTATCACCGTATTCATTCGCCAATTTCAGGTGATATTCTGGAGAAAGAGCATGTCCTCGGGAAAGTATATCCCGTCAATGAGTTCGGCCTTCGTCATATGAAACGTGTTCTAAGCCGTAACGAACGATTAATTACCTTTATTCAGCATGAAACCGGCGAAGTAGCTGTCGTTAAAGTCGGTGCACTTAATGTGAGCTCCATTCAATATGTTACCCCTCTTCCCAAAACACTTGAGCGCGGTCAGGAGCTCGCATATTTTGAGTTCGGCTCAACGGTTGTTTTGCTGTTCGAAGATGGGATGTTCGAACCTCGTCCTGATCTAAAGCTAGGCTCCAAGGTAAAAATGGGCGAAGATCTCGGACGTTTCCTGGGTAACTAACTAGGAAGCTCAACCTGAGAGGAGAAAACCATGGCATCAATCTCAACATCATCTCCAGATCGTGGCTCCAAAAGCTTGCAAGGTGCTGGGGACATGAAACCTACCGTATATCGAATTTTACTCGCAATCGGTCTTGTTCATTTGCTGAACGATTCGATTCAATCCGTTATTCCAGCAATATTCCCCATTTTGAAAAGCGAAATGGGACTTAGCTATACACAAGTGGGCTGGGTGCAATTTGCCATTAACTTCACAGCTTCAATCATGCAACCTGTTGTCGGTCTCTACAGCGATCGTAAGCCATCGCCTTATATGCTGCCAATTGGGATGACATCGACATTAATCGGCATGCTGCTGCTAGCCTTCGCTCCTTCGTACTGGGTTGTTCTATTGTCTGTCTGTTTTGTCGGACTAGGTTCGGCTGCTTTCCACCCAGAGGGATCCCGAGTTTCGCATATGGCCGCGGGAGGCCGTAAAGGTCTTGCGCAATCGATATTTCAAGTTGGCGGTAATGCCGGTCAATCACTCGCCCCTATCATGACCAAATGGATTTTCATTCCGCTTGGACTGTTCGGTTCGATCTGGTTTACTGGTGTCGCGGCTGTCGCAATCGCAGTACAAATGTACATAGCCCGCTGGTACAAAGTCGTCCTTCAAGACGCACCCGTTAAAGCTAAATCTACAGTGAAGCGTGTCGTCAGTCCTGAACGCCGCAAACAAGTGAAGTTCGCCATCTCTGTGTTGATTTTCCTAGTGTTTGTTCGTTCATGGTACGGGGCAGCAATGAGCGGCTATTTCGCCTTTTTCCTTCAGGATACGTACGGTATATCCATTGACCGTGCACAGGATTTTATCTTCTTATTCCTTGCCGCTGGTGCGGTAGGTACGTTCTTTGGCGGGCCTATCGCTGACCGTTTCGGGAAGCGTAATGTGATCTTCTTTTCCATGCTAGGCTCGGCGCCATTCGCCTTACTGCTGCCGCATGTAAGCATTACTTGGGCTTACGTCTTGCTTGTAATTATCGGTGTTATTCTCCTATCTAGCTTTTCGGTAACTGTTGTTTATGCACAAATGCTTTTCCCAGGCAAAGTGGGGACGGTATCCGGACTCATCACCGGCTTAGCCTTCGGACTTGGTGGGATCGGAAGTGTCGTACTTGGTAATTTGTGCGATGTATTCGGCACCTCGCGGGTAATGGAGTTATGTGCCTTCTTGCCGCTGCTAGGCATTCTGACCTTCTTGCTTCCAACGGATCGTAAGCTGAGGGAATGGACGGAAGAACAAGCGTAAGTTATAGAGATGATACAAAAAAAAGCAGTTCGGCACGCTGGATCAGCGTTGTTCCGAACTGCTTTTTCATTTATTCGTGATGCCCTTCATTTGTATCTCGTTGGTTACGACGACGAGCTACGCCCGATTCATAGGCCGCTTCCATGACGGCTTCTCTAACCTTTTCTACAACTGCATGGTTGAACACACTCGGAATAATGTAATACTCGTTCAGTTCGTCCTCGTTTACAACCGCTGCAATTGCTTTGGCTGCGGCAAGCTTCATCTCTTGCGTGATCTTGGATGCACGGCAGTCTAGCACACCTCGGAAAATCCCCGGGAAGCACAGCACATTATTTATTTGATTCGGATAATCAGAGCGTCCTGTCGCCATCACGCGTACATAAGGCTCTGCTTCTTCTGGTGTAATTTCCGGTGTTGGATTCGCCATAGCGAACACAATGGGATCAGCTGCCATGCGCTTCACATCTTCTTGCTTCAGCACACCTGGTCCTGAAAGACCGATGAAAATATCAGCACCTGCGATAACATCGGATAACGTCCCACTTTCAAGCCCTGGATTGGTATTCGAAGCATACCAATCCCAAGCTGGATTCGTGTATACTTCTCCTCGTACAATTGCCCCTTGGCGATCCACACCAATTACGTTGGTAACGCCTGCTGAAATCAGCATTTTGGTACATGCGATTCCTGCGGCTCCAATGCCTGTGATGACAACTTTGCACGATTCCAATTGCTTGCCCACTAGCTTCACCGCATTGAGCAGCCCAGCTAGAATAACAACCGCTGTTCCATGTTGATCATCGTGAAAGACAGGTATATCCAACTCATTAATTAAGCGTTCTTCAATTTCAAAGCAACGCGGCGAGGAGATATCCTCCAAATTAATACCGCCAAATCCAGGAGCAATTGCCTTCACCGTGCGAATAATTTCTTCGGTATCCTGTGTGTTCAAGCAAATAGGGAAGGCATCTACACCTGCCATTTGCTTAAAGAGCATTGCTTTCCCTTCCATCACGGGCATAGCCGCTTCTGGTCCAATATTGCCAAGTCCTAGAACCGCTGTCCCATCCGAAACGACGGCAACAGTATTCCTTTTAATCGTTAAGGAGTGTGCCTTACTCGGGTCTTCATGAATCGCCATACAAACCCTTGCGACACCAGGCGTATATACGCGGGACAGATCATCCCGATTTTTAATCGGTACTTTGGGGGTGACTTCAATTTTACCACCCAAATGCAGCAGGAAGGTCTGATCTGACACGTTAATGAGGCGGACACCAGGAATTCCTTTAAGTACCTTCGTAATTGTTTCTGTGTGCTCGGGATCACTTACTTTGACTGTAATATCACGTGTTGTCGTCGTTTTGCTAGCCCGTGTGACATCGATCGCCACAATATCGCCGCCTGCATCACCAATCGCGGTAGCAATTTTCCCAAAGGTTACGAGTTCTTTATGAATTTCCAGACGCACGATGACACTTGTGCCCCCGCCATTTAATCCAGCCATGCTAAGGATCACTCCTACGAATAATAGTTTAATTAACCACATGTTAGATGATAACATACAAACAATAGCAATCAAAGTAATCCGCCAAAAGACTTATTTTGCGCGCTGATAGAGACTTTTTATGGAAAGTGAAAAGAGTTAGGAAAGGCATGAACCAGATTAAATGAAAAGAGTTAAGAAAAACTTTCATAGATTGAACGGAGCAGGGTGACGCCTTGCCTTATCTCAGCCTCCGTTAAATGGGCAAAACCGAAGCAGGCTCCTGCTCTGCCGACCGGGAGCGCGTAGTTGCCAGCGTCGCTCCATGTGACGCCGGCGGCGCGACACGCGGCTGCATATGCGGCATAGGTGCGCTGGTCTCCGCGCCACCAACCGAACAGATGCAGCCCGCTGTCACTGTCCACCCACTCGAAGAGGGTGGACAGCCCCTCCTGCAGCAGCGCCTGCAGGAGCAAGAACTTGCTCGCGTACACCCGCCGCATGCGGCGCAGGTGTCGCTCGTAGCCGCCGCTCGCCATGAAGGCGGCGAGCGAGCGCTGTTCGAGCAGCCCCGTCGGGTGCGGCTCGTATAGCCGCTTCGCGGCTACAAAAGCGTCGTGCAGCGCCTCCGGCAGCACGACATAGCCGATGCGCAGGTCCTGCAGCATCGTTTTGGAGAAGGTGCCGATGTATACCACTCGGCCCTCCTGGTCCAGCACCTTGAGCGGCTCAATCGGCCGCCCGCGGTGCCTGAACTCGCTGTCATAATCGTCTTCGACGATGACAGCGTTCTGCTCCGCCGCCCAACGCAGCAGCTGTTGGCGGCGCTCCAGGCCCAGCACCGCCCCCGTAGGGAATTGGCGGCTGGGCGTCACGAACAGCAGCCGTGCGTTCCACGGCTGCGGGATGAGCCCGTGCCCGTCCACCGCCGCGTGGACGGGCACACCGCCAGCCGCCAGCACAGCTCGGCTGGCGCCTTGATACCCGGGGCGCTCCAGCACAACGGAATCGCCGGGGTTAACAAGCAGTTGGGTCAGCAGCGCGATCGCTTGCATCGACCCATTGACGATCACGATGCGCTCAGGCGGCGCATCAATCCCCCTCATCCGCTTCAGGTGCAACGCGATCGCTTCGCGAAGCGCATAGTGCCCCTCCGCGATGTGGGCGTCCTCTTGCGGCGACTCCGTCATTCGCCGTACCTGCTCGTACATCCCGCGGTTCCACTGCTCCCGCGGGAACTGCTCCAAATGCGGCCTTGCTACCGCGAACGCAATTTCCCGCTCCCTTGCTTTTGCCATCTCTACTGCCCTCTTGCGCTCTTTCTCCTGTTCACTAACGCTGTCGATCTCGACTCCGCTCTTCCGCACATTCCCCCGCTCCCCGGCATCATCAATCTCGCCTTCGCGATCCTGCTCTTCTCCTTTACTCTGGCGCCCGCGCTCCCCCTCACTCACTCGCATCCCCCAAGCCGACATTTCGATCGCCTTCCCCTCATATGCCCTCTCCTTCGCTTGACCGTCCGCGTACGAAACAAAGGTACCTCGGCCGACATCAGCCTGCAGATATCCCTCCGCGATCAACATATCGTACACCTGATTAACGGTACCTCTGGAAAGACCAAGCATGGCAGCCAATTCTCGACTTGAGGGTAGCTTGGTATGCAGCGTTAGCTTATTGCCTACAATTTCATCACGAAGCGCATGATATAAAGCAGCATATTTACTTGGATACCCAGTGAGGTACACCTGAAACGGTAAATAAAATGCCATAAGATCCCCTTCTTTTCATCTAAAAATGGTACATATAAATTCAGTCATATTGGTTCTTTTTATGAATCCAATCATACCGTATGCTTACTTAAAACACATTAAAATTTTGCATATATAAGGAGTCCTGAACCATGAATCTGCAACCACCCCTCCTAGACGGAACCCGCGTAACCCTGCTTCCCCTGCAAGAAACACATATTTCAGGCCTGATCGAAGCTGCTAACGATCCTAACATTTGGTCTAACATCATGACACCTCTGCTTAGCCCCGCTGAAGTCCATCAATTTGTGTACCAGGCGCTTAACGAGCAGGAAGCGGGAAATGGTATCCCTTTCAGCGTATATGACAAATTTTCCAATACCATTGTGGGTAGTACACGACTTTTCGACATCTCTGTTCCTCATCGGAATATGGAAATCGGTCACACCTGGTACAATCCAAGCGTCTGGCGTACCCGTGTAAATTCAGAATGTAAATATCTGCTGCTCCGATATTGTTTTGAGACCCTCGACCTGCTCCGCGTTCAGATTAAAACCGACCTTCGCAACGAACGCTCTCAAGCCGCCATTGCCCGATTAGGTGCTCAGAAAGAAGGTATCCTCCGCCAGCATCGCGTCATGTACGACGGGTATATTCGCGACACGGTGATGTTCAGTATCATTGATAAAGAGTGGCCGCAGGTGAAAGATCGCCTTGAAGGTTTTCTGAGCATGTAATCTCGCTATGCCTTCCAATAGAAAATTTGTTTAGCGCAGTGACGTACACGAGTGAAAGTGATATAATAACTGGGAAAAAATGAATCGCTCATTGGAAGGAATGACCCACTCTTATGAATCCTTTGGCAAGTCAGTTAAACGAGACCCTACAACGTGAAAATTCTCACGTACATGACATGCTTTCTGCATTAGGTAAATCGATTTACTTCCCGAAAGAAGGCATTCTCAGTCAATCGGCTGAAGCGAAGGCCAAAGCCAAGAAATTCAATGCTACAATCGGTATTGCCATCGAAAATGGCCAGCCAATGCATTTGAAGGTCATTCAAGACACACTCTCCACTTATAACCCTAAAGATATATATGAATATGCGCCACCGGCTGGTAAGCCTGAGCTTCGTACAGCTTGGCGTAAGAAGATGCTCGAAGAAAACCCGGGCATTGGCAATAAACTCATCGGTAACCCGATTGTAACGAATGCATTAACGCACGGTTTGAGTATTGCTGCTGACCTTTTTGCAGATGTTGGTGATGCCGTAATTATTCCTGATAAAAACTGGGAGAATTACGAGCTCACTTTCGAAATTCGCCGCGGCGCACAAATCGTGAACTACCCGCTTTATAACGAACAACAACGATTTAATTCCGAAGGCCTGCGTGAAGCGCTTCTTGCTCAGAAGTCCAAAGGCAAAGCGATCGTCGTTCTGAACTTCCCGAACAATCCAACAGGCTACACGCCGGATTGCGAAGACGGCAATGCGATTACGGCTGCGATTAAAGAAGCTGCAGAAGCAGGAATTAACGTCGTTGTCCTTACAGACGATGCTTATTTCGGTCTTTTCTTTGAAAATTCCCTGCATGAATCCCTATTTGGCCAATTGGCTGATCTTCACCCGCGTGTACTCGCTGTCAAAGTTGACGGAGCTACCAAAGAAGAATACGTCTGGGGCTTCCGTGTAGGCTTCATTACGTACGCAGGACAAAGTGAAGCATTGCTTGGCGCTTTGGAACAAAAAACGATGGGAATTATCCGCGCTACGATCTCAAGCGGTCCGCATCCTTCCCAAACGTTCGTGCTTCATGCCCTGAATTCACCAGAGTTTGCTGCACAAAAACAAGAGAAATACGAAATTATGAAAGGCCGTGCGAACCGAACTAAGTCCATTCTGGACAGCGGGAAATTCGATGATGCATGGGGCTACTACCCATTCAACTCCGGCTATTTCATGTGCTTGAAGCTCAAAACCGTTGATGCGGAAGCTTTGCGCGTACATTTGTTGAATGAACATGGTGTAGGTACGATCGCGTTAGGCGAGACAGACCTCCGTGTCGCGTTCTCTTGCATCGAAGAAGGCAACTTGGAAGAGCTATTCAACATCATTTATCAAAGTGTGAAAGAAATAGAGAAGGTTGCTGCGAGCAAATAAGGCGAGCAATTGGAAAAAACCACGTGCTAACTTGGTATTATCCCCTTTAAGTAGACACTCAAAAAAAACCTTATGGTATCATAAGGAAATGAGAACAACTTGGAGGGGATTTTTCTATGGCTAAAAAAGGACAAACATTTAAT